>NZ_JBHFNQ010000099.1:0-7357 GCF_041929345.1 Floridaenema aerugineum BLCC-F46 | reverse complement strand
CAATTACTTTTTTCGAGTAATTGATTATCACAAGTTATTTGTTAAATCATTAACTCGAAGAAAACTTATCTATCACTCTTACTCCATTAGCTAGTTAATCATCCTTTTCCTTTTCTGTTACTTTTTCAGCAAGCCCTACTTGCTGATGATTCAGTCTCAGGTGCTTTAGTCTCTCCATCAATCCTATTAGCAATACCGCAACGTTGTTGCGGTGAGCAGTTACCTAACTTTTTAATATCATGTCCGGTTGATCAGCAATAATATCTTTTTTACACGACCCTGTAGAGAAGTTATATATAACGTTTCTACAGAATGGGTAATTGATCGAACATGATATTAGTCATCCCAGTTAAGAATTAATCGAACTTGCTGGACTAAATCCGGTGCTTTGAAAGGTTTGGTAATAACTCCGGCGATCGCTAATTGAGCAAACCTTTGGCGATCGCTTGCTTGTGCTTTAGCTGTCAATAAAATAATCGGAATTAAGCGAATTATAGGATTAACTTGCATTTGTTGGAAGGCTGTAATACCATCGATTTCTGGCATCATTACATCTAGCAAAATCGCATCTGGTTGCTCAGTTTCCGCAATGATAATACCAGCTTGACAAGAATCTGCAACCAAGGTTTCCCAAGCAGCTATCACTCGGAATGCAACTGGGATTACTTGACGGATTCCTGGTTCATCGTCAATTAATAGGATACGTTTCTTTGCCATTGAGATCGCCCTCTGAAATCGGTAAAGTGAAATAAAAACTGCTGCCTTTTCCTAATTTGCTTTCTGCCCAGATTCGCCCTCCATGCTGTTGAATGATACTTCGGCAAATTGCTAATCCTAATCCGGTTCCGCCTTTCTGACGAAAATCCGAAGCATCTACCTGCTGAAACCGCTCAAAAATGCTTTCTAGCCAATCGCTGGGAATGCCACGCCCGTAATCTTTGACCATAAATTTCATGAATGTGGCAGAGAATAAATTATGTACAGATGTTTCCTGAAATGTCTCTACATGAATTTGAATAGTTGAATGTACGGGAGAAAAACGAATTGCATTACTGAGTAGATTTATGAGAACTTGAATTAAGCGATCGCGATCGCCTTGAATGGGACGAGATATCACAGATACTTCAAATTTGATATTTGATTTATTTGCTAAATCTTTCATTTGATTGATCGCACTTTCAATCAAATGCGCTGGGTAACAAAGCTGTTTTTCAATATGAAATTCACCAGAATCAAGTCTTTCTAAATCGAGGATATCATTCACTAAACGCACTAGGCGATCGACACCTTCTGTCGCCACACGAATCATCCCTTGCCCCTCTTCTGATGTCGGTTCAACTAATTGTTGATCCAGCAAACTTAAAGCAACTTGCATAGAAGTTAAAGGAGTTCGTAGTTCATGACTAACAATAGAAACAAATTCACGTTTGAGACGCTCTAATTTATGCTGTTCGGTAATATCTTCACCAATTCCAATAATACCGATTGTATTTCCCACAGGATCTTGCAGGGCAGTATTATTCCAAACAATAATGCGTTCTTCTCCTGATTTTGTGATAATTCTATTCTGATAATATGAATACTGAACCCGCTGTTCTAGTAAATTAACAAAATGGTCTTTTGACACTTGCCATTCTTGAGGAACTACAAAAGTTTTTAACCATTCTTGAGAAATAATTTCTGACTCTTTGTAGCCTGTAATAGAAGAGAAAAAAGGATTGACATACTCAACAAACCCTTGGGTATCTAATCCCACCACCATTAGTTGTACTTGATCTAAAAGACTTCGCCATCTGCGATTCCATTCTCGCAAGCTGGCTTCGGTTTGTTTGCGATCGGTAATGTCCATCACCGTTCCCACCCAACCAGTTATCTGTCCTTGGGAGTCAAAAACTGGCTCACCCCGAACTTCGATATATCGCACTTCCCCATCCCGTCGCACGATTCGCAGATCTGCTTCACAACACTCTCCGGCTGCTAGACGAGCTTTCACCAACTGTTGATTGATCCATAAATCATCAGGATGAATCAAGCGATCCATTTCTTCCCCTACTGGCGCTTTTTGACTTGGATCGAGTTGATGAATCCGATACAATTCCTCTGACCAAGTACAAGTTTGGCTGGCAATCTCATACTCCCAACTGCCGATATGAGCAATTTTTTGCGCTCTGGCTAAATTTGCTTGGCTTTGACGGAGTTGTGCTTCTACTCGTTTACGATCGGTTACATCCAACAGTGTGCCAAATAACCCAATCAGTTCCCCTCGCTCATTAAATGTTCCCGGCTTTGCTTTAGCTTCGATATAGCGAATTTCCCCATCTGGACGAATAATTCGCAGATCGTATTCATAAGGTTCACCCCTAAGTGATGCGTTAACAATTTCTTGATGAATTTCTAAATCATCAGGATGGACATACTTTTCTCGCTTTTGCAAATCAGCCACAAAACTGTTGGGATCGAGTCCATGAATACGATAAATTTCTTCAGACCAGGAAATTTTTCTATCTTCTTGCTGCCATTGCCAGCTGCCCACATGGGCAATCCGTTGAGCCTCTCGTAGAGCAAATTCACTTTGACGCAATGCTTGTTCTACTCGTTTGCGATCGGTTACATCCAGCGCCGTACCATACAAGTGCAACAATTCTCCCTGCTCATTGTAAACTCCCGGTTCTCCCCGTGCTTCAATGTAGCGGATTTCCCCATCGGGACGAATAATGCGTAAATCAAATTCAAAGGAGTAACCTGCCTGGGCTCGCTCGACCAATTTTTGATGTTCAGCTAAGTCGTCTGGATGAATTAAACGTTCTATTTCTTTCCCTTGTGGTGCAGGTTGATTAGGGTCGAGTCCATGAATTCGATACATTTCTTGGGACCAAATGACAGTTTTTTTCTTACAATCCCAATGCCAACTTCCCACATGAGCAATTCGTTGGGCAGTACGCAGATTAAATTCACTTTGGTGAAGTGCTTCGATCGCTTGTTTATACTTTGTAATTTCTACTACAATACCACCGATCGCGATCGCTTCACCCGTAGGGCTGGAAATGGGAAAAAAAGAGTTCATCCAATGTCGTAAAACTCCTGGTTGACTGGGTGCATAACCAGATACTTCTAAATTAGAGATTGGTTCCCTTGTCTCTATTAAAGTCTGGAACAAGGGAGTTAAAGTAGGGGCAAGTTCGGGCAACAAGTCAGGTAAAAATTTACCCAAATGGAACTCAATGGAATATCCATTAATATCTGCTAACGTTTGATTTATATGGAGGAATTTTAAGTTTGTATCAACGATAAATAATCCAATATTAGATTGAGTTGCGGCATTAAAAAAACCAGCGAACAATTGCTCTTGCTCGATGAGTTCTTGGTATAGCTGTTGCCCGGTATCGCTCTCTTTTTCTTTTGCTTGTTGGGAGAAATTTTTCTCTTGCTGCAACTGTAAAACCTTGGTTCTGGTTGCCCCCTTTGCGGAGTGATTTCCATTCACACTATGCAAAGGCGGCAATCTAAAAGAAGAATTCCAGCCTGAATGCTGTTTGAGGGTCGCTACCTCGGCTCGTAATGCCTGCAATTCTTGAATTAGTTGCTCTTTGGTTTTTGTGCGATCGTCCACTCTGGTTTTCCCTTTTGACACCCTCATCTATCTTAAGGTATACATCTTTAGATGGGAATTAATATTTCTTTGGATAGATGTGAAAATCTGTGTTTTTGATTACTGGTAAGGCAACATAAAAAATACTACCCTCCCCCAATGTACTTTCAGCCCAGATTTTTCCTTGGTGTTCTTGAATGATTCGATCGCAGATTGCTAATTCTAATCCCAACCCTCCATACTTGCGAGTGTCTGAGGAATCGACTTGCTTAAAGGGTTGAAAGATTTCTTGTAGTGCAGTCTCAGGAATTCCCGCACCTTGGTCTTTAATTGCAATCAAAACGTAAGGTAAAGTAGGTAAATCTAAAGATTTTCCGGTTTGAACTATTGTGGCAGTTAACCAAACTTGGCGATCGCTAGGAGAAAACTTAATCGCATTATCGAGAAGATTGGATAAAGCGCGACTTAAATAATAATCATCTGCCTTTAAAGGAATAAAGCTAGGAATATCTAAATTGATCCCAATTCGCTGCCCAGTTGCTGTTAATTGTACTTTATCTACAATACACTTAATTAAAGCTGCCCCATCCAAGGGATGCTTAAACAGAGAATTTGTTTTATGTGTGATTTCGTACCAATCAAGAATATTCTGGATGGTGTGGGTTAAGCGATCGATATTATCCGCAGCTAAGGTTAAGAGTGATTGAGCTTCCAGAGATTGCTCGTCTTGTTGACAAATTTGCAATAGGTCGAGCGCTGCTTGTAGAGAAGCGATCGGAGTACGGAGTTCGTGACTAAGCACAGAAAGCAATTGCTCGCTCGGATCTTCAGAAGGATTCACCATCTCCATTTTATCTTGATAATCATAAGCTTTCATGGATATTCTGATAAATACTAACTTAAAAATTTTACTTGGGAAAAGTGTAAAATAAGTGAAAGAAATAATTACAATCCTCATTAAATGTAAATTTCACCTCTTTGTCACTTTTTTTCGGTATCATAAGTTGATTTGCAAAGAAGATCAGTAAGAATTACTTTGCCATATCTTAAGGAGCAAAATAGGTGGCTAATAAAACAAAAATTATCCTATCATTGGCGGCTTTACTCGTTGCCTTTATAGGTGTTAGTCTATTTGTTGACATTGGCTTAATCAAATGGTTTAACTGCTCCAGCCCCTTTACCCCTCCCCAAGATAAAGCCTCTGATGTTTGCCAGAATCTCAAAACTGCTCCCTAAACATTCGTTTCCTAACTTAATTGTGTTAAGCTATGTTTAAGCTGTTACGCATTTAAAAGTTATATTGTAGGGTGCGTCAGAAGGGGATATTTTCCTTTCTATGTAAGGCTTTACTGTCTGACGCACCCTACTCGTTAATAAGTAATTTAAATGCGTAACAGGTTAACACAATTACCATTGATAGCGAAGCGAAATTAAACTGTAAAAAAGTCTTTCTATTTTGGAGGGTATGATGAAAATTTTAGTTGCTGTTGATGAATCTGAATCTAGCCACAAAGCTTTTGAACAAGCACTGCGTTTAATTAATCACCAAGATACAACCTTCCTGGTTTTAGGAGTTGAAGAACCCGTAATAATTCCCTCTATGTCTCCTGTACCTGGTGTTTTTGGAGAAGCCCCATCAACTGTTTGGCAAGAGGAAACAGAGGCAGTGGAATTGGAAGAAAAACAAACTAAGTCAGCTATCCTATGGGCAGAAAATCTTTGTCATGAAAAAGGCGTTCAGTTTATATCTAGGTTAGAATATGGCGAACCAAAAAATGTTATTTGTGATGTTGCTCAACAGGAAAACTGCGATTTAATTGTAATTGGTTCTCATGGTTATGGAGTCATTGAGCGAGTGCTGTTAGGAAGCGTAACCGATCATGTTGTACATCATGCTCATTGTGCTGTTTTGGTAGTTCGGGAATCATAATTTGGCACTTGGGAAGCGATCGCAAAAGAACATACTAAAAACTAAAAGTAGTCCGAATTGCACCAATCCAAGCATTAGGATTACTTTCCACATTATAAGGATTCACTTGCCGAGTAATGCTCGGAGTAATAGAAATATTGTCGTTTAGTTGATAACGGTAATAAACTTCAGCAATCAACCCTGTATTTTTGGATTGATTAGCTAAATCTCTAGTGTAAGGTGGTACACCTGCTAAAATTCCCAGTTGACTACCATCAGGAGTATTCCAAGCAAAAGTTGCTTGATAACTCCAAGCATCATAATCTGGGCGAGATCCAATTCCCTGAACCTTAGCATAAACAAAACCACCGCCGATATTAAATTGTCTATTGTTACCCAGTTTAAAGTTAAATTGAGTTGCATAGATATTTGAAATTTGAGTTGTAGATTCAGTAAGTAAATTAGGTTGATAACCTGCTAATAATAAAACCGCACTACCAAAATTACGATTCACGTAAGAATTAGCATAGTAAAAGCTGATATCTAACCAATCACTTAAATAATTTAATTGAGTATTGAGCGTATAAGAACCATTAAACAAACCAGCACCAGCAGAGGGAATATTGGGTATTGGTGCGGAGGTAAAACCAAAATCCCAAATCCAATTTTTGCTCAATTTAAAATTAAGAGAAGCACCAGCACCCGTAGTTGGGTTATTGTACTGATATTGCGGGGGAAAACTGAAGTTAGAAAGCGATCCTTGAGCAGAGTTATTTAATGGGCTAATAGTTGTAGTTACAATATCAGCAGAACCCGCACCAGAAGCAAATAAGTTGACTTGAATGCGATCGCCAATGGGAAAACTATAAGATAAATTATCAATAATTACCGAATTGTTTGGCGTTCCATCTTGGGGAATAAAAGAGAATCCTTCTGGGTAAACATTGAAAGATTGAGCATTATAAGCTAATAGCTGGGCGCTTAATAAATTCTTTCCTGTAAAACTAGTATTTAATGTTAGTTGTAGGACATTAGCGAATATTGCTCGATCGTCGTTAGTAACAGAAGTTTTTAGATCAGCTTGGATTAGTGGACGTTGGCGATCGCTAATTGGTACAGCAAATGCAAAAATAGCTTGACCACTCAGTTTTGTAGTAGTGGAAAACGGTTGTTTTTCCAATGCTAAGGTGCGTAGTTCGAGGGCGGTAATGCGATCGCGCAAACTAGCCAATTCAGTAGTAAAGTCTTCTTGTAACTTACTGATAGTTTTCCAATCTTCCATGTGAATAAAAGTGGCAGAATTAGCAGCAATTAATTCCTGGATTTTGTCTAAACAAACATTAAGTCCAGCAGCAAATTCATAACGCGACAACGCCCGATTACCTCGGTAAGTTTTATCTGGATAACCTGCAATACAACCATAACGTTCTACCAAAGATTGTAAAGCTTGAAATGCCCAATCTGTAGGATTGACATCAGAGAGTTGGGAAACAGAAGTAACCTGTTCTAAAGAATTGTTAATTGCTTCTGGATCGTCGAATGTAGATATTTCTTCTCCATAAGCTGAACTAACTGTTATAGATAGAAGGAACAGTTTGATAAGTAAAGTTTTGACAACCTTCATTTTCAGGGAGCTTAGTTGTAGAAAATTGCTATTAGTACATTATCAAACATCTGATTGTGAGAGTTCAATAAATTATTGTATTGATTACAGGACTTGGCTATTTCGGATTCATGGTGAGAAATGTTCATAGGTGTTACAAACTTTGAAAACGGTGCGTTAGGCACGGGAATTTAATTATTGGTTGAAATGCTGAATTTGTTATCCGTGCCTAACACACCCTACAGTTAAATAAGAT
>NZ_JBHFNQ010000098.1:0-53512 GCF_041929345.1 Floridaenema aerugineum BLCC-F46 | reverse complement strand
TAGCCACAATCGTCACACTTCCGGCATTGCCTTTTTCAAATGTGCTGGCACTTAGTTGAGCACCATTGGTAACACTCAGGGATTTAGCAGTGATACTCACACCACCTGCATCTCCCTCGGCAATCTCTTCCACCTGGCTATTAGCTCCACTGGGAAATCCATCCTTATTCTCACCATCAAAAGAGACACTATCGCTAGCCACAATCGTCACACTTCCGGCATTGCCTTTTTCAAATGTGCTGGTACTTAAAAAAGCGCCATTGGTAACACTCAGGGATTTAGTAGTGATGTTAATCTTGCCGCTATTTCCCATTGCATCAGGATTAACATTGTTTTCTATGGAGCTTGATGCAATTGTCATCGCCTCGGTACTATTAAGCGTAATATCTCCCGCTATAGCATCAACTGACCCTTTTCCTCTAGCTATCCCGGCAGTAAGTAAACTTTCTCCCGCAATATCTAAGTTCCTGCCAGTGATGGTAATGCTACCACCACCAGCGGCAATCACATTAATTCCCGCTTTATTAGTAATTGATATATCTGAAAGTACTACTCCTTCCGGGAAACTCAAACTACCATCAGCATTGAGTCCTACCGTTCCCTCTCCTGTTATTCCCCCTATCTCAACTCTACCCCCTGGTGCTTGTAAAATTCCACCGTCAACTACAACATTGCCTCCAACAAATGTCAAAGTTTTTCCTAGCAAAACTTCCAAAGGATTTAATGAACTGTCAAAACTTTCTGTGGCAAAACCTAAATCTTGACCTTTACCCTGCACGCGAATCTCTGCGGCATTCTTTCCATATTGCAAGCCAATAGGTACATTAATACTCAGTAAAGGTGCAGCTTGGGGATTGGTAGCACTAAATTCGTTGCCATCGGCAAACTTAAAACTATTAGCAGTAGTCGCTAAAAATGAACCGCCAATATTTAATCTGGCATTTGGCCCAAAGATGATTCCATTGGGATTGAGTAAAAATAAGTTAGCAATTCCATTTGCACGAATTAATCCATCAATATTAGAAGGTAATTTACCTGTGACTCGACTAAATATATTTCGGATATCGAAAGCGTTATTAAAAAAGGCTTCCCTACCTGTGGGAACGGAAAACTCTTGAAAACTGTGAAACAGATTACTACCTGCTCTGGTTCCGCCTTCAATTACATTAATATTACCAGTTGGTGTAACAGTGGTGTTGACTGTCCCATCTGGGATAATTTGTGCTGCTGCTGGGTAGGCGGCTAATAATGTTAAGAGGGCGCTGCTTTGGGTGATGTAGAATGAGCGAGTATTGGGTTTCATTCAGGTTGGTAGAGCAATTATTATCAATAATACCACTATTTAGGTTTTCTGAGAATTAAATTATCCTAATCTGAACCACCGGGGATGGCTTGCCTGACAGGTTTAATTCTACTACTTTCAACTAAGCTATTGCTCGTTAATCTCATTAAGTAAAGTTGAACTGGTGGAGCAAAAGCTATGACTAAGAGTATGCCTAATAAGAGTAATAAACATTTGAGCATAGCAAAAATCCAGCAATTTTTCTCGTTTCATTAAATCAAGAACAATTACTAAAATCATTTGCCTTTTCCGCAAACTTTAATTCTCAAATCAGAAACAGCTATTACCGAAAACTACAATTCGCTTAGATATCAGGATAATCAGCCTATAATGTAGAGACGTTATATATAACGTCTCTACATTATTTGTAATGTAATTAGCTGGAAATGATATTACAACCAACTACCAATTAGGATGAAAGGTGCCCAATATGCTGGATGAGCATAGTCTCCTCCTTGGGAAATTAAGGTTTTTTGGGCTGCTTGCAATGCTTGAGCTTTACTTAATCCTTTTTGATGCCAATTTTGGTAAAATTCATTCACAACTTTAACGGTTGAGGCATCATTAATAAACCACAAAGATGCTAAGGCACTGCGAACTCCTGCTTGTACTGCAACTCCAGCTAATCCAAGTGCTGCTCTATCATCTCCTACTGCGGTTTGACAAGCTGTAAGTGCTAGTAATTCTAGTGCTTCAGTATCGCTAATTTTCATGTTACGAATCGCTGTTTCTAATTGGATAATGGTGAGCTTTTCGTTATTTCCGGTGACTAAAAATGTTTCTTCGGGAACACTGCCAAATTCCCCATGAGTTGCGATGTGAATAATCGGGAAAATTGTGGTGTTTAATTCTTGCTGTAAATTCTGATATGTGAAACTTTCATCCAAGAGCAATTTACTTCCGGTAAGCTGACTTTGAATTTGATTGATTTCTGTGCTGACATTAGCTAAAGCTGGAAATAATCGCCCATCAATTGTAGCTTCTTTAGTTAACCCTACCGCTAATGCCCGCAGGTTTTCCGCTTTGGTTATTCTCGGATTTGTTAAGCTTAATGTGGGTGTGGTGGCAATGGCATAGTTTTCAACTAAAAATTTATTTCCATCGTGAAGTGCTGCCATTGGAATGCTGCGTAAAATCCCATCTTGGACAAAAACTAAGGTTTTGATTTGCGCTTTTTCTAAGTCGGCGGCGAAAGGACGGATGATTAAATCATATAGGTTTTGTGCGGGTTTTGGATCGTAAACTAAGTCGCGGAATCTTTCTAATCCTCGGCGAAATTCGTTGATTGTTTGGCGGAAAGTTTTACTGTCTGTGTTTATCCAAGTAAATTTCTTTTCTCCGTTGGGAAAACTGACGATAATAGCTGTGCCTTCGGGGAAAATAATTGAGTTAAAAATAGCTGTTTCATTGCTAATGTTTGCTTCGGCTAGATCTTGATTGGCGGGTGCTATTACACAGTCATTACCAAAGTAGTTTTGCAGTTCTGCTAGTTTCAAGGAATCAATAGTTCGCAAGGCAAAACTTATTTGTTTGGTGCGAGTGTTAGGTTCAATAAGTTGGGAGTTAGCTTGGTTTAATCTTAATTTAGCTAATTCTCGGTAAATGGGGTTAATACGATCGCGAAAATCAAACTGCAAATCCCGATTACTCGTAATAAGATCGCTACGAATCTCTTCTAATGTATTCACCGCTCTTTGATAAGCATTAATAGCTTCTGTCGATTTATTTTGAGCTTGAAAAATTCGCCCAGCTTGCCATTCCCAAAGGAAAAGACTGTCTTTAGCATTCAATCCTTGATCGGCAGCTAACTGCGCTTGTTGAGTTAATTCTAAGGCTTTTTGATAATCTTGCCGACATTCATAAATCTGCCCTAATTCACCTAAAGCAAAAGATTCAGCCCGATAATTTTTCAAATTTTGAGCAATTGAAACTGCTGACTCCAGTAATTTTTTAGCTGTTAATTCTTGCTCAGGAGTCAAGCATTTTGTCCTGTCGAAATCTTCAGCAAATAAGTTGACAGTTTGAAGAGTTCTCACTAATTCAATGGCTGCATAAACTTTCTTTTGGGAGTCTGGTAAACGTTCTAATAATGCAATAGCTTGTTGTCTCAAATCATCAACAAGCATAAATGAACTACTGCGATTATGGACAAAAATTGAGTTAATTATAGCTTGTAATTGTCCGGGAATATCATTTTGTGATTCGGCAATTTTTAAACTATCTGCAAAATATTTGAGAGCTTGGTTATCATAGCTCTTAGCTGCTTCTTTAAATCGATTAGCGGTGGTTCGATCGCCTCTAACTTCCGCTAAGTTAGCTCGATTATAATTTAATATTGCCAGATTAACGTAAGTGTTTCCTAAGTAATTTTGTAAGGAAGCGACAAACAGAGGATTGTTAATTGCTTCGGCAATTTTTAAGCTGTTTTCTAAATTTGCGATCGCCCTTCCATACTCACCTCGCTTAAGATAAGCATTACCTAAACTCCCCAAAGCTGCTGCTTCTCCTAAATTATCTTGAAAACTCCGGGCAATTTCCAATGCACTATTACTTTTGCAAGTTTCGCTTTTGTATTCTCCGCATAAAATGGCGATCGCTCTTTTCGATTGCCCCAAACTACTGTAAGATTGAGCTAATTCAGTTAACATTCGCCCCATTTGTTGATAATTTCCCAACTGGCGATAAATAGCCACAACTTGTTCCCAATAAGTGCGAGATTTATCAATTTCCCCGATTTGCGGATAAGCTCTAGCTAAATTTTCCAAAACGATCGCTTGTTGCGATCGGTCATTGCTGCTTTGATATAATTTTAGGGCAGCTTCCCATTGCGCGATCGCTCCTTGTACTTCTCCCCTTTGATACAATTCCACACCTCGCTGTACCAGTTGTTTAGCATCCACAGACTGAGCGACTACAGGTTTTCCCCATTCTACTTGCCCGGTTGTCAAGGAAAAGTTACCTAACGATAAACTTAAGATCAGGCTACCGAGAAAGATAATTGATAATTTTTTTAGAGAATGCGATCGATTTAGCATGAGTGCTTTTCATAGCAGCGTGATAACATTTTTGAATATACGATGTTTTAATTACCTTGATTATATAAAAAACTTATTTATCAGCGATCGGCTGGCTGGAGTTCGGGTCTCGCTCGACAAAAACTAATGTGTTCCAGTGGCGCAAACGCCACTTAAGTTTCAGAAATAGTACTCATTCTGAAACTATGAAACTGCTAACTTTGTCAGACTTTCAACCAATTAAAACTCACAAATCAACCTCTTCAGTTCCTAGCCACATTCAACAACAATTCCAGTTAAGTAGTCGGACAAAAGAAAATGATACTGTGTTAAGTTTTGCAACACAGGGAAGAGCGATCGCTAAATTTAGACAAGCGATTAATAGAGGTTTTTCAACATCAGGGTTAAATAACCAAAAGTTTTGGGGAAAGTTTTCTAAGTAGAGCTTGCTGAAAAAGTCTGTTGGTGGGGGTAGGGACACGGCATCATTAATATTTGCAATTCTTAGGTTATCTCTTTCATGCCGTGTCCCTACAATTTCCGCAGAAATTGGCAAGGATGAAAGCGCCAAAAGGTCTGAAAAACTAGCACTTGTTTTGAGCAAAAAAGGCGCTTTCACCCTTGCCTATCTTACTTTTTACCTTTATTCAGCAAACCCTAAGTAATAATTAAATTTTAGATAATCAAGGATATTATCGACGAAAATCCTGATAACCAAAGCTTTTCATCGGCTGTGTTATCAGAAGAAAGATTCTATGAAAGGTTATCTGGTTTATTTAATTAAAGCGATATCTTGTTACGTTTAATCCATTGTTTTGTTGCCGAGATTCTATGGCGCTGATCACCGCCAAACATAATTCATATTCATCCTCAAACATAGGACCTGCTAATTCATCTTCTTTGATTCTTTGCCATTCATTCTCAATCCGATTTAATTCAGGAGAATAACTAGGTAATGGCTCTCCCGTATTTATGGTGATAACAAAATCTTATTTAACTGTAGGGTGTGTTAGGCACGGATAACAAATTCAGCATTTCAACCAATAATTAAATTCCCGTGCCTAACGCACCGTTTTCAAAGTTTGTAACACCTATGAACATTTCTCACCATGAATCCGAAATAGCCTAAAATTGGCTCTCAATAATTCGTATTTACTCGTAACCTTGTAAAATTTTTTCTAACCACAATCCCCAAAAACCCCCAAACACAACAATGCCTAGTCAAGGAGACTAGGCACGTTCGGAAAAAATGAGCAAAATTTTCAAGTGTTAATCGTCAAAAACTAGGACGATGATAAACGGTAAACAACTAAGGTGGACAATCGTAATTGCAGTTTGACTACCTTGGCCTTCGCATAGATTGGTCTTTCCTGATCTGGGTTTGGCGCTGCTCTAACAAAGAGAGTTTTGCCACTTTTTTAAGCTATGCCTTGATAACTGCAATCTGGTTCCTGTCAGGAGATACCGCGACCGAACCGTTTATTTTTGGTTGATTGTTTGTTCCTTCGGTATCCATCTTTAAAGTAGCACAGTTAACTTTAACGGTGAGTGGTTGTTTACTTAATTTTATTTGTCTTTACACTACTTAGTTTTTAGCAAAGAGCGTTAACATTGCTCAAGCGGATGACAGGCGGATGACAGGCGGATGACAGGCGGATGACAGGCGGATGACAGGCAAGATGCCTGTCCTACGGGATTCGATCATGGTGCGTTAACACCAGTGTAACGCACCCTACGTTTTCTTCTTGTTCAGATGACTGCCGGAAATAAAACCCAAAATATAGTTAAAATGGGGGTTTGGAGATTGAGAACTGGGTAGCATGGGGAAACAACTCAAAACTTTCTTCCTAACTCAAAACTCTCTCCAACGAAGCTAAGAACTTTCCCAGTTCCCTGTCTCGTAGGACGGGCATCTTGCCTGTCACCCTTAGTTGCCTATCACCCTTAGTCCCCTATCACCAAGTAAATTAAACAGACTCATGCCAGCATCTCTCCCATATCTTAGCGGTAGCGAAATTCGACAAAAATTCCTCGACTTCTTTGCCCAAAAAGGACATCAAATTTTGCCTAGCGCTTCCTTAGTGCCAGAAGATCCCACTGTTTTGTTAACTATTGCTGGGATGCTACCATTTAAGCCGATTTTTTTGGGACAGAGAACTCCCGAATTTCCTCGCGCCACTACGTCGCAAAAGTGTATTCGCACTAACGATATTGAAAACGTCGGACGTACCGCAAGGCATCATACTTTTTTTGAGATGCTGGGTAATTTTAGCTTTGGGGATTATTTTAAAGAAATTGCGATCGCTTATGCCTGGGAACTCTCTACAGAAATTTTCGGTTTACCCAAAGAACGCATTGCTATTAGCGTGTTTGAGGAAGATGACGAAGCTTTTGCCATTTGGCGAGATCAAATAGGCGTACCAGAAAAGCGAATTAAACGCATGGGCGCAGAAGATAACTTTTGGAATTCAGGCCCAACAGGTCCCTGTGGCCCTTGTTCAGAATTGTACTATGATTTTCATCCTGAACGGGGCGACGATGAGATTGATTTAAATGATGATTCTCGATTTATTGAATTTTATAACCTGGTTTTCATGCAATATAACCAGGATGTTGAGGGTAATTTAACTCCTCTACAAAACAAGAATATTGACACCGGAATGGGATTGGAACGGATGGCGCAAATCCTTCAAGGCGTTCCTAACAATTACGAAACAGATTTAATTTTCCCGATTATCAAAACGGCGGCGGAAATTGCGGGAATTGATTACGCCAAAGCTGATGAAAAAACCAAGGTTTCTTTAAAAGTAATTGGCGATCATGTTCGTTCCGTTGTTCACATGATTGCTGATGAAATTCGGGCATCAAATATCGGGCGCGGTTATGTGTTGCGGCGGTTAATTCGTCGGGTAGTGCGTCATGGAAGATTGATTGGAATTTCGTCAGAGTTTACGCCGAAAGTTGCGGAAACTGCGATCGCTCTTTCCGAATCAGCTTACCCCAATGTCCGCCAAAGAGAAACCACCATCAAAGCGGAATTACAAAGAGAAGAAACTCGCTTTTTGAAGACTTTAGCAAGGGGCGAAAAACTGCTAGAAGAAACGATCGAACGAGTTAAGCAAGCTGGAAAAACGGAAATTCCCGGAAATGATGCTTTCACTCTTTATGATACTTACGGTTTTCCTTTAGAACTAACCCAAGAAATTGCCGAAGAAGAGGGATTAACGGTAGATTTGCCAGGGTATGAAGCAGCGATGAAGGAACAAACAACGCGATCGCAATCTGCCCACGAAACTATAGACTTAACGGTACAAGGTTCCCTGGATAAATTAGCCGAAAATATCCACGCTACGCAGTTTGTAGGTTATACCGAAGCTGTAGCTAACGCCAAAGTGGAAGTACTTTTAGTTGATGGGGAAGCAGTAGAAGAAGCAGAAGCGGGAAGCGAAGTTCAAATAGTTTTAGATCGAACTCCATTTTATGCCGAATCAGGGGGACAAATTGGCGATCGCGGTACAATTAGCGGCTATGGATCGATCGTTAGCATTCACGATGTTAAAAAAGAATCAGATTTCTTTGTCCATTTTGGACGCATCGAAAGAGGTAATTTACGAGTCGGAGATAGCGTCAACGCGCAGATCGATCGATCTTGTCGTCGTCGCGTGCAAGCTAATCACAGCGCTACCCATTTGTTACAAGCAGCATTGAAGAAAATTGTCGATGATTCCATATCTCAAGCTGGTTCTTTGGTAGCATTCGATCGCTTAAGATTTGACTTCAATTGTTCCCGTGCTTTAACTTTAGCAGAAATCCAACAAGTTGAAGAATTAGTTAATACTTGGATTGGGGAAGCACACGCCGGAGTTGTGGAAGTTATGCCCATAGCGGAAGCAAAAGCTAAAGGTGCGATCGCTATGTTTGGCGAAAAATATGGTGCAGAAGTCAGGGTGTTAGATTTTGGAGTTTCGATGGAACTTTGTGGCGGAACTCATGTGAATAATACTGCCGAAATTGGGGTTTTCAAAATTATCTCAGAAACAGGTGTAGCTGCCGGAATTAGACGGATTGAAGCTGTGGCAGGGCCAGCAGTGTTAGAATACTTGAATCTGCGGGATAAGGTGGTGCGAGAATTGAGCGATCGCTTTAAAGCAAAACCCGAAGAAATTCCCGATCGAATCACCAATTTACAAACCGAACTCAAAGCAACTCAAAAAGAATTAGAAACCTTAAAAGGCGAATTAGCAATTACCAAATCCGATCAATTACTATCCCAAGCAGAAACAGTTGGCGAAGTGAAAATCTTAGTAGCTGAACTGCCAAATGTGGACGCTGAATCATTAAAAACTGCCGCCGAAAGATTACAGCAAAAATTAGGGGAAGCTGCCGTAATTTTAGCATCCAGTCCTGAACCGCAAAAGGTGAATTTTATAGCAGTTTTTAGTCCAAAAGTCAATAAAAAAGGCTTACAAGCTGGCAAATTCATCGGGCAAATCGCCAAAATTTGCGGAGGCGGAGGTGGCGGAAGACCAAATTTAGCCCAAGCTGGTGGAAGAGATGCCACAAAATTAACAGAAGCCTTAGAAACTGCTCGCAATCAGTTACGAGAAGGATTATAAATCCGCATCTGGGGGATGGGGGACCCGGAAACTTCTTAGCTTCGGTTGAGAGAGTTTTAAGTTTTGGAGAAAGATTTGAGTTAATCAACTTTCCAAGAGTCCCCTTGTCCACCCATCTCCCCTGAATTTACGGATTTTGATATATTAGCTAGAAGAGATAAATTAGAAAATATTTAAGAGGCTATCAACCTAAACTGGGACAAATGTGTTTCCTGTTCCCTGTTCCCTTCCCTTACCAAAAGTCCCGATCGATTACCGATAGCCTATTAAGACCATAGGGTGATGTTTACTATCTGCCTAATTAGGTAGATCACTAGAAGTCGTGTTTAATAAACTGGCTCTCTTTTGCTTATGGTGATAAGTAAATCTGATTAATTTGTCATGCTTGATTTATCAGGGATTCCAGTTCTGAGTTTCCTGTGCTGAAAACTAGGATTTCCACCACAAGAAGCAGAGAACTAATAAAACTCAGCTAATTTCTCATTTAGCTGAGTTACCTTTGTAGTTTTTGTAATCTTTATAGCAGGCTCAGCAACTATGAACTTTTCCAAGATCAGATCGTCAAACAAAATTTGGATTTTTGCTTGTAGCTTATATTTAGGATTTTTAATTTTTATTTCTACTTCCGCCTATTTAAAAAGTCTGCAACCTCTACTTTTGAGGATACCTTTTGCCGATACATTCATGCACTTTCTATTACTGGGGCTAGCTGCCTTTTTGAGTCATCTAGCTTTAAATAAACGATATGTAATGGTATTTGGGATACTTTTTCCCCAAGGGCCGTTCATCATAGCTCTCTGTTGTATGGTTGATGAAATACTGCAAACACTTTCACCCAGACAGACTTCCAGCTTTTTAGACTTAATCGCTGACTTAGCTGGGATTATATTGTTTTACTTTTTAGCAGAAAGGATAAAATTAAAAAGTTAGTTGGGAGAGTAAATATATGAAATGTCCTGCTTGTGGCAACGAGTTAAGTCAGAAATTAGCGGGAAATATCATCGTTGATGCTTGCGAAGGCGGCTGTGGGGGTATTTGGTTCGATCGCTTTGAACTGCAAAAGGTTGATAACCTGGAAGAAGCAGAGGGAGAAAGTCTACTAAATATTAAAAAAAGTCCAGAAGTGGAAGTTAATCCTAACCTGAGAAGGTATTGTCCTAAGTGTTCAGGTATCCCGATGATGCGGCATTATTACAGCATCAAAAAACAGGTTTTAGTAGATGAATGTCCTAATTGTGCAGGTTTTTGGTTGGATGCAGGAGAATTGGCAGCAATTCGCTCTCAGTTTAGTTCAGAAATGGAGAAGGAAATCGTAACCGAACAATATATTGCCGATATTGTTAGTAAATATATGGGAACATAGAATTGGGGAATTTTTGTAATAAAATTGCAGCAGTTACTCAGTTGGCTCTGAAAATTGCTGATGGAAATAGGGCGAAAAATTTGCGGAAAACCGATTATCATAATGAGGACACAGAGGTTAAAATAGAAGCCAATTCTCAAGAAAGCTGCAATTTATTCAATTATGACTACAGCTGCTCCAGCTAAAACTACCTACGAAGCCATCATTGGTTTAGAAACCCATTGTCAACTGAGTACCGCTAGCAAAATTTTCTGTAATTGCTCTACCAAGTTTGGTGCAGCACCAAACGAAAATGTTTGTCCTATTTGTATGGGGATGCCAGGAGTATTACCAGTACTGAATCAAAAGGTGCTGGAATATGCAGTAAAAGCAGGTTTAGCCCTGAATGCGGAAATTGCGCCCTATAGCAAGTTCGATCGCAAGCAATACTTCTATCCCGACTTACCAAAGAATTATCAAATTTCGCAATATGATTTGCCAATTTGTGAGCATGGTTGGCTAGAAATTGAGTTAGTAGATGAAGAAGGTAACGCGACAAGGAAAAAGATTGGCATTACCCGTCTGCACATGGAAGAAGATGCAGGTAAGTTAGTTCACGCCGGAAGCGATCGCCTTTCCGGTTCTACCTATTCCTTAGTTGACTTCAACCGCACAGGCGTTCCTTTGTTAGAAATTGTCTCCGAACCAGATATGCGATCGGGACAAGAAGCAGCGGAATATGCCCAAGAACTACGAAGAATCATGCGTTATCTCGGAGTCAGCGACGGGAATATGCAAGAAGGTTCCTTGCGTTGTGATGTTAACGTTTCCGTGCGTCCAGTGGGGCAAAAAGAATTTGGCACTAAAGTAGAAATTAAAAATATGAACTCCTTTAGTGCGATTCAAAGGGCGATCGATTACGAAATAGAACGGCAAACTGCTGCACTCGAAGCCGGAGAAAAAATCGTTCAAGAAACTCGCCTTTGGGAAGAAGGAAGTCAAAGAACCGTCAGTATGCGAAAAAAAGAAGGTTCCAGCGACTATCGCTACTTCCCCGAACCCGATCTTGCACCTTTGGAAGTTTCCACCGAACAAAAGCAACACTGGAAAGAAGAATTACCCGAATTACCAGCCGCCAAACGCCACCGTTACGAAACAGAATTGGGACTTTCCCCTTACGACGCGAGGGTGTTGACGGACGATCGCGCCGTAGCCGAATATTTTGAAGTAGTTGTCGCAAATGGTGCTAGTCCCAAACAAGCAGCAAACTGGGTAATGGGTGATATTACGGCCTATCTGAACAACGAAAAACTCAGTATTACCGAAATTGCCCTGAAACCAGACTCTTTAGCTGAACTCATCTGCTTAATCGAAGACAAAACTATCAGCGGCAAGATTGCCAAAGAAATCCTGCCAGAACTGCTCACTAAAGGCGGCTCAGTCAAGGAAATGGTCAAAGATAAGGGATTAATCTCCGATCCAGCCGTTTTAGAATCCCTAATCGACAAAATCATCGCCGCCAATCCCAAAGAGTTGGAACAATACCGTAACGGAAAAACCAAACTACTCGGCTTCTTCGTCGGACAAATGATGAAAGAAACGAACGGTCGCGCCGACCCCCAGCTTACCAACCAACTCTTAGCCAAGAAGTTGCAATCTTGATAACTTCTTTACGAAAAACCCGCCAAATTTCATAAAAAACTTAAAAAAGGGGTGTTACCCCCCATACCCAAAATGGTATATTGATGTAAGTAGATGCACCCTGATGATCGGGAGAGTCGTTAAACAAGCGGCTCCCCTTTTTTTTTGGCAGAGCGGCAAAGAAGCAGGGGAGCAGGTCAACTAATCTCAGGCAATGGGAGCAGAACCGCCATCGATCGCACCGATCTGGGTTCCGTTTGAGGTTACGGCTGCTGAGAGCTCTTGAATCAACCAATTGGGCGGATCGCCAGCATTGATAGAATCGGCGGCTGGACTTGATACAAACTCATCTGCCGAATTAGAGGTTGGATTGGCTGCTGCGCCTCCGTTAATGCCTGCTGTAACAGGTAAAGAAACCTCTGACAATGAGCTTTCTAGAATTTGATCAGATTCGATGATAATTTTCATGATTCCATTTCCTAATTCAAACGACTCTAGGGTATGAACCCGGTTTCTTAACCTAATCGGTTGATTTCAGTGTTTGGATAAGAACGAAAAACCGGGTTTCTGGGACTATGGTGCTTCAGTCCTAATTAATTTAAAACTGCGTATCTCGCTTCAATATTCACTGGAACAGCTGTTAAATTCTGGATGCTGATCCAATAGGTGAAGTACTGAGCAGAAGTCCTGGTTACTTCAACTTTCCATTCAATCTGCTGACCGCTAGCAGCAGTAGAAGTTGGCACCACATTCCAGACAACGTGCCAGTTTGCTGGCCAGTTGAAGGTAAACCACTTTTGAGTGCTATTCGGATTGACTGTACCCGTAAATTGAACACCTACTCTCATGACTCATTCTCCTTAATTTGGATAGTATTGATTGCACGCAATTGAACAAGATTAGGGCTAATTGATTACCAACCTAAGACCGCAAACCTTCCTTCGATATTCACAGGTTGGTTAGTAAGATTAGTCACGCAAATCCAATAAGTAATAAACCGATCGGATGAGCGAGTAACACGCACTTTCCAAGTCACTTGGGGAGCGTTGGAAAAAGGTGAAGTGGGTACAACTGTCCAGAGGACGTGCCAGTGGGCAGGCCAGTTGAAGGTAAACCAGCAAATTGTTTGATTCGCGGGAACTGTTCCCGTAAACTGGGTGCCTGTCCAGGATGATTGTTGCAGGGCTGCCGGAATTAATTGCCGCAGATTGGGGCGATTGCCAATTCGTTGAGTTACTGGACGACCCGTTGCTGCCTGTTGAGGTGAACCTGTTGACCGCAGCAGTTCTCTGGCTCGTGCTGGACTCAGGGGAATACGACCAGCTGCTCGCAATACTCCTTGAACACAAGCCAAGGCACCGACGACGATCGGTGAAGCGCTGGAAGTGCCGCTGAATTGATCGGTGTACCAAGTGTCTTCGCTGCTACCGCCCTGTAGATCGCCATAGCCAGAGGTGGTGACTTCCCAACCCCAACCTTGCACATCTACCATTGCACCAAAGTTGGAGAATCCACAGCGGGCGCGATCGACATAAGGTTCACCCGTGTTGGGCTGAGAGTTCCGTCCGTGCGTTCCCGCAGGTGGATTTCCGGCTCCCACTACTACTGCGCCAGAGTCACGATTAGCCCGATTAAAAGGGTTAGTCCAACTGGCTGGGAATCCGGCAAGCGGTGTGTTGTAAACCGGATCGTCGAGATTATTACCACCGTTGGCGGCTGCTTCTACGACAATAATTCCCCGCGTTACCGCATAGCGAATGGCATCGAACTCAGCTGGCCACCATTCCACAGTTGTCCAACCTCTTGTGGGATGACCGTACTGCTGTTCTATTAAGATAATGTCTCCTGGACTCAGGCTATTAGCTGCTTGCACCAATGCCTGTGGCAAGTTATAGGTGAATGAGGCATCGCGAAAGACAGATACTGCCCGACAGTTGGCATCGGGAGCAATGCCAGTTACTCCGATCGCATTGGCATCTCCACCAATCTCACCCAACACAGCGGTTCCGTGATTGCGCCATCCCAGATCGGTAGACTGAACGCCGCCAATTAATCCACCTGCATTTTGTAGTAAATCCTCGTGACTAAAGCGCCATCCTCCTTCGATGTCGATCACCCGCACACCTGCGCCACGTCCTCCAGCCAGACTCCAGGCATAAGCAGTATCAATGCCGACTGGAGCAGGATCTAAATAATTTTGTCGTAAGACAAAGCTGGGTGTGATCGGGGGTGTTGCTTGCTGGGTGGGAGCCATCGCATTTAGCTCAAAGGGTAAACCCATCTGTGGCTGCACGTATGCTCCTGCAACACCAGGCTGATTGCGAATCTGTTCGGCTACAGCCTCGGCTCGCTCCGCAGGTACAATAGCCTGATAGTAAACCGATAGGTCTGGTACTGGTTCGCTGGTTTCTTCTGCTAGATTCGCTGTAGCAGAACGCAGTCGTTCTTCGCTTTGACCAAATAGGGGTTCTAAGGTAATACTGTCGTTTGCTAGTACTGCGGATAACGATGATATATCAGCACCTGTGGCTGAACGAATCCCGTTTGTTTCAGAGCGGAGTCCAATTTCCGGTTCTACAATCACAATTACTTGGCGAGTTGTGCCATCGCCTGCAAATTGTGGGGACATTTTTTGCCTCCTAAAATATTGTTGATATCCAGTGCAATCCCAAATGATGTGAGCGTGTGGAAGCTTTGTTGTCCCTTTTTGGGCAACAAACTCTCCAAACTTTGCGTTGTTTCTTGCAGAACTAATTTAGGATTGCTGTAGAGCAAAGCAAGTTCAAAAAATTGATTGGTAATCAAAATTTAATCAACTGCAATCCCGATCCAGATTTAGTTGGTTGGAGATGCAATATTTTTGGGATCGGACTTGTTTACTTGTGGAGAAGCACCAATACTTCTTTATGATTACGTGCAACAACATAGAAGCCAGTACCCTCAAGGGTACTCTTTTAATCAGCTTCTTTAACTGAAGCGCTCTGAACATTCTCCCCTAACTCAAAACTAAGAACTCGAAACTTTCTCCTTCTGCCTTTCCTGATATAATCGCCTCTCAAACAAGGATGCTGTCGGGAGGAGAAAAAATGTCAGATTGGCAGGTGATTGATGGTAGCATTACGGCACCGAGAGGGTATCGGGCGGCGGGAATTACGGCGGGATTGAAGGCTTCGGGATTGCCGGATTTGGCGTTGATTGTATCGGATTCCGAGGCGATCGCAGCTGGAGTTTTCACCACCTCTGTTGTCCGGGCTGCGCCTGTGGACTATTGTCGGCAAATATTGCAAACTAAACCTAGTGCCAGAGCGATTCTTTGCAATTCTGGACAAGCTAACGCCGCTACAGGCTCACAAGGCATGGCTGATGCAGAAGAATGCGCTAAAGTACTCGGAGAATCTTTAAATATTCCTGAAGATTCGATCTTACTCGCCTCGACTGGCGTGATCGGTCAAAGAATTAAAATGGACATCTTAAAAGGTGCTATCCCGCAATTAATTGCTTCCCTTTCCGAAACTGGGGGAGATACAGCAGCTAGGGCAATTATGACTACCGATACTGTGCCGAAAAGTATTGCTTTGGAAACTACCATTGATGGTCGTCCAGTGCGAATTGGGGGAATTGCCAAAGGTGCGGGGATGATTCATCCTAACATGGCGACAATGTTATCTTTTGTGACTTGCGATGCCGCAGTTTCTCCTTCTCTGTGGCAAGAAATGCTCTCTCGCGCCGCTGACAAAACTTTTAACCAAATTACAGTGGATGGCGATACTAGCACTAATGACAGTTTAATTGCTTTGGCAAATGGTCAATCCCGCACTCCGGCAATTACGGAAATGAGCCCGGAAGCAGAGAAGTTGGAAGCAATGTTAACCGCTGTTTGTCAACATTTGGCTAAGGCAATGGCGCGGGATGGCGAAGGTGCTACTTGCTTAGTTGAAGTGGTAGTTTCCGGCGCAGTGGACGATCAAGCAGCGCGTCAAGTTGCCAGAACGATCGCTGGCTCCTCTTTGGTTAAATCTGCTATTTTTGGTCGTGACCCAAATTGGGGTAGAATTGCGGCAGCAGCTGGTCGTGCAGGCGTGCATTTCGACCAAAAAGATTTGCAAATTAGTCTGGGTAATTTCCTGTTGATGGAAAATGGTCAGCCTTTACCCTTCGATCGTGCTGCGGCTAATGAGTATCTCAAAAAAGCAGCGTCGGGTACTTTTTTACAAGATGACACAGTGTTAATTTCTGTCAGCATTGGTAACGGGAATGGCTCTGGCAAAGCTTGGGGCTGTGACCTGAGTTACGATTATGTGAAGATTAACGCTGAATATACAACGTGATTGAATCACTTTTTGTTGGTTTTTTGTAAAGTAAAGCACTCCTCAAACTAAACTTTCTCAGAAGTCAGGAACAAGGGGTAAGGGGGAAAGGCTGGCAACATTCTTTCCCCTTGATAAATAAAAATATTTAGGCGATCGCACTAAAATTATTAAGTAAACTTTCTCAGTAAATTCCGTAGGTTTCATTTTTTTCAATATTTCGCACATAAATAATTAAGTAATAGTACTGACAAAGCCAAAATTATCTTTAATATTGTAATTATAAGAATATATAATATACTCAGTATAAATTATTTAAAATGAAAAGCTTGACTGGATAAGCTTTTCATTCTCACTTGTTATTAATGAATCATTTAGACCGACTATAGGAGTACTAACAGTCTTTTTTTTTAATTTATAATTAAACTTATGAAAAAAATTAAACCTATATTAAATTTAAATAGGCCGATCTATACAAATTAAAGAAGTTGGTTTATATTAAAAGATGTGTATTGCTCAGTCCGGGCAATCATTAATGATTATCACCCTAAATAGGACAATTGTAAGTGTTTGAATCCCTGCTTATAGTTTGGGTTTAAATCAAAAAGAAACAAGGTCAAAAATTTAGCAAAAAATAGTCTAGTTATACCAGGTTAAATTTTAAGTAAGAACTGCTTAAAATTAAGGAATCTAAATATATCAAGTTGCAAGATTGCCAAATTTGTTGTTTATTGCTGGCAGAAATTAAGAATAGACAATAATCAAGTAAAGGAAACTAATCATAATGGCTGATATCGGACATTTTTTCAGCAAGGAGTTTAGTATAAGGGGGTTAGAATTAATCCTGACTAGCCAGATTTTCTTGAGTTATTATCTGATATTTATTCTACTGATTTATTTAGTATGTCAATTTAAATTCCCGGTTTTACCAAACAGTATCCAATTCTTGAAGTTCCATTATTTGCTAGGAAAAATCAAACGAAGAAAACAACATTTGGGTTCAGTAGTAGAAGAAATGGCAGCTATTTTACAAGCTATTCCCGAGGGAATATTTCACATAGACAGAAGTGAAAGAGTTACAGATTATCAGAATACGGCGGCAAACTTAAATCTAGATTTACCTAAGCAAAACTTTTTAGGAAAAAATTTATCTGAAATTTTACCCCCAGAGGTTTTTGCTCAATATAAAAATGCGATCGCCGAAGCCAGAGAAACACAAACTCCTGTGACAATTGAGTATAACTTAACTTTTGCCAACAGCGAAAGAAGTTGGGAAGAAGCTCGCCTAGTTCCTTGGAAAAATGACCAAATTTTGGCGATCGTTCGGAACATTAGCACTCACAAACTTACAGAAGAAGCATTACGCGCCAGTGAAGAACAATATCGTCGGATTGTGGAAACTTCTGCTGAAGGAATTTGGCAATTCGATCGTCAAGGAAACACTATTTTTGTCAATAGTAAAATAGCCACAATGTTGGGCTATACCATAGAAGAAATGATGGAAAAATCTATTTTTAAATTCATGGATAAAGAAAGCCAACTTATAGCAAAAGAAAGAGTAAAAATTTGCCGCCAAGGTATTAGAAAACCGGAGGATTTTAAATTTCGGCGAAAAGATGGCTCGGATTTATGGGCGATCGTTTCTTGCTCACCGATTCACAATCAAATAGGGGAATATAGGGGTGCATTGGCTATGATTACTGACATTACTGAGCGCAAACTTACAGAGAAAGCATTATTACAAAGCGAAGCTACAAATCGGGCAATTATTGAGGGAATTCCCGATTTATTGTTGCGGGTGAAAAGAGATGGAACTTGCCTAAACTTCATTCCTCCCAAAGATTCTTCAGCTAAAAATTACGTACCGATCGCTACCCACCTTGACGAATTACTTACACCAGATATTTTGCAAAAACAGTTAGAACAGATAGAACAAGCACTGACTACCAAAGAAGTCCAAATTTACGAACATCAACTTTTAAAATATAACAAAATTTGTTATGAAGAAGTTCGGATTTCGCCCTGTGGTAAAGATGAAGTATTAATTATAGTCCGTGACATTACTCGGCGTAAAGAAGCAGAACAAAAAGTTCACCTAGCGCTGGAAGAAAAAGAAATTTTACTCAAAGAAATTCACCATCGCGTCAAAAATAACCTTCATGTAATTGCTAGCCTCTTACATTTACAAGCTCATACTATTAACGAGCCAAAGCTCTTAGATATTTTTGATGATAGCCAAAATCGTATCTACACAATGGCATTAATTCATGAGCAACTATATCAATCTGAAGATTTAGGAAAGGTGAATTTAGAGAAATATATTCGGCGGTTAATTGGTAATCTTTGTACATCGTTTAATAGTAATAGTAAACCTATTAATTTAATTGTGGAAGCCCAACCATTATCATTAAATTTAGAGACAGCTATTCCTTGCGGGTTAATTATCAATGAATTAATTACAAATGCTTATAAACACGCATTCCCTAATGGTAAATCTGGAGAAGTAAAAGTGCAACTATTTCAATGGGAAAATCAGCAATTAAATTTAATTGTCGCAGATAATGGCATTGGTATTCCCGCGACTGTGGACTGGCAAAATCCGGCTTCTTTAGGTTTGAAACTAGTCCAAATTCTCGCCAAGCAATTGAAAGCTAATTTAGAATTTGATTGTCAATCGGGGACTATTTTTAAATTAACCTTTCAGCAGTTACCCTATAAACCCAGGATTTAAAATACCTATTTACTTAAGCAAAAATCATGTTAACCTTTGAAAAGGAAAATAGAAAAATTATGAAAACAAACATTAAAATCCTTATAGTTGAAGACGAGCTAATTGCAGCCGAAAACATTTCCCGGAACCTTAAACAACAAGGTTATGAGGTAGTAGGTGTAGTTAGTACAGGTGAAGAAGCTATTCAAGAAGCGATCGCCAATCATCCAGACTTAGTACTCATGGATATCATGTTACCAGGAGATATTGACGGCATAACAGCAGCACATACAATTCATACTCAACTACAAATTCCTATAGTTTACATGACCGCTTATGCTGATAATGATACTTTAGAAAAAGCCAAACATACAGAACCTTATGGTTATTTAGTTAAACCTTTTAAGCCACAAGATGTCCGCACTACCATTGAAATTGCTTTACAAAGATATGAAACTGAAAAAGCAACGGCAATTCGTTACGCCGCACAAATGCAGGTAGCTCAAGAACAATTGCAACAATTAAGTCAAGTATCCAGTTTAAAATTATTAGAAAAAAAGTTTGAGCAAATTATTAATGCTCTGAATGAAACAACCAGTAATGAAAGTATTGTTCCGGTGTGTTGTTTGCGTTTAGATCGGTTACAAAAACTCAGCAACATATTAGGTTATCAAGAAAATGAATCTCTGGTGAACTTACTAGTAAAAAGATTAATCAGTCATTTAGGCGATCGCGAAGTTTTGGCGAAGTTAAATAATGATGAATTTGCGATCGTCCTCAACCCTGTGAAAACTAAAAGAGAAGTTACCGACACTGCTCAAGAAATTCTCCAATTATTTAACCAATCTTTCTTGATTAATTATCGGGAAATTTTTGTCACTGCCAGCATCGGCATAGCAATTTTAAATTATGATGGTCTGAAATTAGAGGAATTAATCAATAATAGCAAAAAAGCTATGAATTATGCCCAAAGTTTAGGAGGAAATCGCCATGAATTTTATCGAGAATTATTGAGTATAGATTGTGGCAATGAACTAGAACTAGAAGTAGATTTGCGTCATGCTATAGAGCGTCGAGAACTGCAACTTTACTATCAGCCTAAAGTAGATTTATGCACAGGTAAAATTGTCGGTGCTGAAGCTCTTTTGCGCTGGTATCAGCCAACGAAAGGGTTTATTTCCCCAGCCAAATTTATTCCGCTCGCTGAAGAAACAGGTTTGATTAAACCAATTAGTGATTGGGTGTTAAAAACAGCTTGTAAACATACAAAAGCTCTGCATCAAGAAGGGTTAGGATTTATCAGGGTAGCAGTGAATTTATCAGGTTATCAGTTCAATCAGCAACAGTTACCGCAACAATTACTTGAAATCACATTAAACGCTGGGATTAATCCAAAATTTATAGAATTTGAATTAACGGAAAGTTTGTTAATTGCTGATGTTACCTTAGCAGTTAATAAATTAAAATTATTGAAATCCTTGGGGATCAAAATTGCGATCGACGATTTTGGCACTAGATATTCTTCACTAAACTATTTACAACAACTTCCATTTGATATATTAAAAATTGATCAATGCTTTGTGCGTGATATTGAAAATAATACCAAAAAACAAGCCATTACTAAAGCCATCATTGACATGGCTCATCAATTAGGTTTAAAAGTAATTGCTGAAGGAGTGGAAACTGAAGGAGAACTGCAATTCCTCCGCAAAAATGGATGTGATGAAATGCAAGGTTACTTATTTAGTCGTCCCCTGCCATTTCGGGATTTTAAACAATTAGTTAAAAGTCAGGCAGCTTTATCTATTAAATAACCCCAAAACTGATGATAAACCCTTACAGAGGAATTTCTAAGTCTGATAAATATTTCGCACTTTCTTCCGGTAAAGCCGGGTTAATATACATCCCACTTCCTAATTCAAAACCAGCACTAATTCCCAACCGAGGCACAACAGCAATATACCAGTGAAAATAATCTTTCGCAAATGAATCAGTAGGAAGAGAACGAATAGAATAATTATAATCAGGATTATTTAAACCATAGTATAATTTGGCTAAAACAGTTTTTAAAGTCAAGGCAAGATCCCAAAGCTCTACATCAGTAATTTCATCAAAAGACGAACTATGACGCAGGGGAAAAATCCAAATATGAAAAGGAGAAAGCGCTGCATACGGAATAAAAGCAACAAAATATTCACTTTTGAAAACGATTCTTTCGTTTGCTGCTAATTCCTCTCTCAAAGTTCGGCAAAACAAACATTCTCCGGTATCATCAAAAAATCGAATCGCCTCTTCAATGCGAATCCGAATTTGTGAAGGAACAACGGGAGTAGCAGCAATTTGGGAATGGGGATGTTCTAAAGAAGTACCTGCTCTTTCACCATGATTTTTGAAAATAATAATCGCCCTAACTCTGTGATCCTTACTAATTTCTTGATAGCGTTGGCGATACATAAAAATAATATTAGCTACATCTTCCACAGGTAGTAAAGCAGTAGTTAAATCATGACGAGGATGTTCAATTACTACTTCGTGAACACCTACAGCTTCCATAGAACGGTAAACTCCTTGGAGGTGCATTGTAGGTTCACCTTCAGTTGCTAACGCAGGAAACTTATTAGGAACAGAGCGCACTTTCCAACCATTAGCATCACTAATTCGACCACATTCAATCGGTGTTCGCTCCTCATTTCCCGCACAAAATGGACAACTGGGGCTATAGGATGGCACTGCTGTTTTCAGGGGTTTTGGAGTAACTAATTCATGGGGTCTTTTCGCTCTCTCAGTAGCAATGATTACCCAATCTCTAGTAATTAGGTTAAGTCTGATTTGTGGCATATTTTTAAGTTTTGTTTGTCAAAAAAAGCAATTTGTATAGTGTCGGGGCAAAACACTCCAAATCTACGTTATCTCTCTATTTTTATTTAGGCAATAGAGAAGCCCACGACTAAGTAGGTGCAAATAAATAAAGTGAAAATAGTTATCTATCAATGGGGCGGGCAAGATGCCCACCCCACAAGAAAGCTGAAAATTTTGTGGGGTGGGCATCTTGCCCGCCCTTGTTTTACTTTATTTAGATCTACCTACTTACTCATCGTGGGACATTCGATTTCAGATTTCAGATTTCAGATTTGAGATTTTAGATTGCTCCCTTAGTTAGCGCTGCATTGCCTTTTGAAAAGCAGGGCGTTCTGTCACCCGTTTCATATAATCTAAAACAGCTGGGTAGGGACTAAGATCGACTTCCTTTAACATCATAGGAATGTAGGCTAACATCGATCCCACTGCCACATCTGCCACACTAAATTCTTGACCTAACAAATAAGGTTGTTTTTCCAAAATTGAATTTAATGCAGTCATTAAGCGGGGCATTTCCCGATCGCGATTTGCCTCCACAAACACCCCCGGCCCCAGTGTAGCATTAGCGAACAACACCCACTGAGTCAGCGTCGCTTTATACTCTGGAGAATTAGGTAAATTGCCATACTTTTGGGCTAGATACAACAGAATCGCACCCGACTCCCAAAGTTGAAAATCTCCATCCACAATTGCCGGAACTTTTCCGATTGGGTTAATTGCTAAAAACTCAGGTTTTTTGTGTTCCCCATTTTGCATATCCAACAAAACGAACTCATAAGGAACACTCAACTCTTCCAAATACCATTTAACAATTGTCGCCCGACTAAAAGCGCCACCGTATAGTTTCAACATCTTAGTTAAACTCAGTAAATCTGCTAAAGTGTTTTGTGTGTATATTCGTGCTGCTTTACATTATCTTCAGTACGAACTATTCGCTGAGAATTTAATACTCGCTTGCGTTCTACAGAATAATTAAAATCATTGCGGGTTGTCCCTGGGGGAATATGGGATTGAGCAACCGGACGACTCTTGTAGGTACGCGCAGCTGCGATCGCCCTTTGAGCAAAATCATCACAAAACTGAGCATCAGCAGGAAAATCAGCTGGTAACTGCGGTACCTCACTCGGTAAAACCGCCCCCAACGTAGTCGCATAAGCAAATTGATAAGAAGTAGGAATGCCTTTGATCAACGCTTCTAGCGCCGCAGAAGGAATAGGTTCCACCACAGAAACCTGATGTACTTCGCCATCTGCTTTCAGAAAGCAAGTCGCTAGTCCCAGAACCACATAATCATCAGCTGACACATCAGAAGCTTTAGCATTTAGGAAAGCAGTTGTCATGGTTAATCTCACATTCAGCAACAAAGATATCGTGAACTACCCACACTGACCTGAAGGTACAGTGTGGGCTTCCTGCCCAACAGAAAGCGCAGTAGTGGATTTCTTGCGTCCTCCCTTACTCCGTCTTACATCTGGGCAACAGGCTTTATCCCCCGTTCCAGAGGTCAAACCTTCGACTGCGCTCAGGTTTAAAATTCGTAGACCCTCATCTCTTAGGTTAATACTAGCGTTCACATCTCTGTCATGTGTTGTGTTGCAGTGTTCGCAAGTCCAAAATCTTATATCCAGTGGCAAACTACCAACTTGATTAAGACACACATGACAGGTTTTTGAACTAGGGAAAAATCTATCTACTTCTAGATAAATTTTCCCTGACATCTCTGCCTTGTATTTCAGCATGGTGCAAAACATTCCCCATCCAACTTGGTGAATAGATTTTGCTCCCCAGTGATTTTGCATCATACCTTTAACATTAAGATTTTCCACAATAACAACTTGGTTTTCGTTAACTATCCTACGAGATAGCTTGTGTTGAAAATCCTCACGGCAGTTGGTTATTTTCCTGTAAACAGAGTTCACTTTCCTTCTGGCTTTAATACAGTTATTAGAGCCTTTTTGTTTTCTAGATAGTTGCTGTTGCTTAATTTTTAAATTCTTTTCATGCTTACTGAATATTCTAGGGCGAGCAAATTTAGACCCATCGCTAGTAACAGCAAAGTGAGTCAGCCCCAAGTCAATACCTACAGCTTTGCCTTCTGTTTTTGATATTGGTTTATCCTTACCATCATCAAAAAGGATAGCTGCAAAGTATTGATTAGAACAGTTTTTGGATACAGTTACAGTTTTGATTTTCCCCTTAATTGGTCTATGAATTGTTGCTGATACATTCCCTATTTTGGGAAGTCTTAAATGGCTATCCGCCACCAAAACATTTTGAGGGTACTGTATTGATTGCTTACCGTGTTTGGATTTGAATCTAGGATAATTAGCTCGTTTTTCAAAGAAGTTATTGAATGCGACTCCCAGATTCAAGCAAACCTGCTGCAAGCATTGTGAATAGGTTAAGCTTAACCACTCATACTCTTTCTTTAACTGGGGAATTATCTTTTTAACTTCGTATCCAGATAATCCCTTGCCAGTTTCTTTATATGTTTGATTGGTCAAATTTAAGCAATAATTCCATAGCCAACGACAAGAGCCAAAAGCTTGTGCTAGTGACTGTTGCTGCTGGACATCTGGATATAGCCGAACTTTGACGACTTTCAACATATTAGAGTAAACACGATTAGTTATAAAAGCTTAACACAAATTGTACCCTACGGGAAGCAAGCTACGTTTGGGACTTGTTTCCCGACCTTGAACAAAGCATCGGCCCTTGAAACTGTCGTCAACTAAAGGAGCCATTCATTCCGCGCTGCCGTACCCTTGTCAGACGTGGGGATCGCTGTCGGTTTAAGCTAACCGTTTGCATCTTACCGCGACCGGGCAACATCACTACTTTCCTGATTACATACAGTAACACTAGTAAAGATGCCTAATGTAGTCGGAAATAGTAGCATCTACTGCTATTTCAGGAATACCGCTCATCCAATCTGTAGCTTTTACAGAGTGGACAACTGGTAAATTGACCACAGTTTTGATTGCTCTCTGAACTAATCACTGCCAATGACAGTCTTTATTACTAAAGACACATCTACAAGTGACACAAGAGATAGAGAGATTTTGAGTCATAAGTTTCTAAATTGTAAGGTGTGGAACCAAACTTAGCCTAAGCGATTGTAGGGGTCAGATGAACACAAGCTATTTTGTAGACAACCAAGACTGTTTTAAACGACAAGCCTGCTCGAATGTTCCATCGGCAAATACGGCTTTTTACCCTAACCGGATTGATTGTCCGAGTCGAGGGGGCAACTCTTCAGTCACACCGAGTTTGGCATCGTCTCAGGTAGCACCAGAAACTAGTCTGCGGAAATTAGCTCAAAACAAAATGCTTCAAGGCGACTACTGCGAAGCGATCGCGATTATAACTTGTTTGCTCGATCGCCACCCCGATAACGCCAACGATTACAACAATCGCGGATTCATTCATTATCAAAGCGGTGAACTAGATGCCGCCTTAGCAGACTATAACAAAGCTATTGAAATTAATCCCGACTTAGCAGCTGCCTACAATAACCGCGCTAATTACTATGCTGCCAAGAAAGAATTAATTAAAGCGATCGCAGATTATGACCGCGCGATCGATCTCAACCCCCTTCACGTTCGCGCTTTAATTAATCGGGGTATTACCTTGAGAGAATTAAAATTGTACGATCGCGCCATAGAAAACTTCGACTTCGCCTTAAGATTGGGACAACTCCAAGGACAAGCTTGGAAAGAACGGGGACGTACTCACCACCTGCGGGGCGACTGGAACTATGCCCTAGCCGACTATCGTCGCGCCCTCCCCTTCTTCCCCGAAGGTCGCCAAAAGCAGCAAATTCAAGCTTGGATCGACGAAATACTCAGTCCCTTTCAGTTTTAGGCTTAAACAGGAAGGGTTGCCGGATTGCTCCCCTGTTCCTGTTGGCATATTCTTGCCTAATCTATTTCCTGAATAGCTTTGTTATCTTTATGAAGCAAAACAATCTGACGGCGTGCAGGATCGACTAAGTGACTCTGTTGGCGCATAATATTTTTTGCTTGTTGCGGATCGGTGGTACGCTTGTACTCAGTTTCCAAGCGATCGACCCGCTGCTCAGTTTCCTTAACTTCAAACTTAATTTCTTGTAACTTGGTTTGTATTGATTGGTGATAAGGCAATAAATGTACCAAGCTAGAAACCGCTACTCCAGAAATAAATACATTAACTGCTAATTTAACAGTTGTCTCTAAACTAAGTGCGTCAGTTTGCCGAGTTCGCAACTGTCGCACTTTTTGCCGTACAACTTTCGGAGATTGTACAGGTTCCAAGTGTGGTCTTGATGGTTGAATTGCGTTCATGATCCTGAAAGGGCTTTTCTCCTAAACTACAACCAGCTAAGTCGCTAAGGCAATGGGAAGCTGACCGTTCAAACCTGACTGAGATTATGACATCCCACACCAAAAGTGCGGCTGGCATATCTTACAGTGTGGTAGGAAGCTAGCAGCACGCTATATCCTAGCAGTTGATTGCAGCTAGTACCAGACTGTTTACACTATTTGTGCCGATCTGAGAACTCCACTTTCCATTACTCAGATACCCTGGCTGCCACTTCCTCCTGATAGATTGCCCAGAAACATTCCACCCTTGGCAGGGTTTTTGAGAGGCAACAGACAAGAAAGGTAATTTGCTGGCTCTCCCATCTGAAGCTTCCCAAAAACCCCCCCATTCCCTCAACGGGAGTTGTTTACTTATAGAGTTCTGTTGCCAGACGGAAAGCGAGAATTCCAGGAATCAACGCTACAACAAGGGCTACGAACACTTGGGTATCGGATATAGACATATTGCTCATCTCCTGATTTAGGGGTTATTCGTTCACCAATTTCCGTCAAACTGCCCCCTTTTTGGAATACTTTGTAACAAGTTGCAATAAATCGGGACTCTTGGGGCAGGGCAGAGGGGACTAGGGGACTAGGGGACTAGGGGACTAGGGGACTCTTGGGAAGTAGGGGACTCTTGGGAAGTAGGGGCAATTCATGAATTGCCCCTACTTTCTGCCTTCTGCCTTTCTTCGGTTAAGATTAGTTAATGAAGATAAACTGTCAGATTTGAGAACTAATTAATGCTAGATCAGATTTTTAACTCTCCTTTTAATGCTGGGATTGAGACGCTGTTTATTTTGGTGATTTTGGTATTTTTAGAGGCGGTGTTATCGGCGGATAATGCGATCGCCTTAGCCGCAATTTCCCAAGGACTCGAAAATAGCAAACTACAACGTCAGGCGCTGAATATCGGTTTGCTAATCGCATACATACTCAGAATGGCTTTAATTTTAACAGCTACCTGGGTGACAAAATACTGGCAGTTTGAAGTATTGGGTGGTCTTTATCTACTTTGGTTAGTGTTCCAATATTTTACCTCGAATGATAATGAAGAACACCATCATCATGGCCCGAAGTTTCCTTCGGTTTGGCACGCTGTTCCGATGATTGCTTTTACTGATTTAGCTTTTTCTTTGGATAGTGTAACAACTGCGATCGCTGTTTCCAAAGAAACATGGTTAGTCTTAACTGGTGCTACGATCGGCATCATCACATTACGATTCATGGCAGGATTATTCATCCGCTGGTTAGATGAATTTGCCCATTTAGGAGATGCAGGTTATTTCACCGTTGGCATAGTAGGGGTACGCTTACTAGTAAGAGCATATAACCCGGATTTAATTCCCCCAGAATGGGTAATGATTAGTGTAATTGCGCTGTTATTTGTTTGGGGATTTTCTAAGCGCACAGCAATTGATGAAACCGAAACCGAAATTGCCACCACTGAAGCAGAAAAGCAAGAAACCTTTCGTTAAGTCAGACAACTTTCCTTAATTAATTATATCCTTTCATTAACCCAATTCTGTAAAAGAATTGGGTTTTTACATATAACTTAAAGTAAGAATATTAGCAGGTTACGGAATTTTAATTAAAATCTAATAATCGCAACTTTTGCTTATAAATATTTAGCTAAAAGTAAGATTTTTTATTATTTATTATCACTTGAGCTTCTATTAATTTGAGTATAATTACTACTTAGCGATCGAGTACTAAAATTTTAGGCACAAACTTAAGTCTTTGGAGAATTTCTATATATAAACTTGTTCGTCAAGACATCACTCTAGCATCAAGCTAACTATTGGAGGTTGAAAAATGGTTTGGCAATTGCTTAAAATAGTGGGAAAAGCTGTTAAACAAGTAGCTAAATTTGTTCGCCCATGCGTAGAAGAGTTAATTCCTATACCCATAACTAAAGATTATCCGATTTTAGCCGATCGCAAAAATGATATAGAATTAGCAAAATTAAAACTCCAATATGTACAACAATCCGAAAATCAACAATTTCAAGCCAAACAACTCGAAAAATCTCAAAATTTCCAAGCTGAAATAGCTAAACTCAGCCAAGAAAAAGCCAAAGAATTACAAGAATTCATCCAACGTGCGGAAGATGCCAGACTACAAAAAACCCTAGATTTTCAACAATGGCGTTTGGAACAAGAAAAAGCTTTACAATTGGAGTTATTAGAACTAAATCAACAATTTCAACGCGAGTTAGTCACCTATCAAAGACAAACATCCTTGAAAGTTGTTGAAGAACAAAAAAGACTAGAAAACTCACCAGTTTGGTTAGTTGCTGCTGACATTCTCAACTCTCATCCTGAAAATGAAATCATGCCATTGCGAGTCTTTTTTGCACCGCCAAAAGTGCAGTTTGAAAGATTCGCTAATGCTGCCAATGCTACCCAAGGTTTTCCCGACATTGAGTTAACTGTCGCTGAAGGATTAAGACAATTTTTTAGGAACTATTCTATCCAAGGAAGACAACTAGACTTTTTAGCAGGTGCTTGGGTAAGCAAAACATTTCACAGCGAAGCGAGTATTAAAGCACTTTTCGGCGTGTTGAAATCCGAACCTACCTTAGTTTTAGAATCAGAAGTAGATGGAGATTACTTAAATTTTAGGATTGCTTATTGGGGATTAAATTGGTCAAAATATCGCTACGATCCAATTATTTCTCGATTGCCTTATCGGGATATTTTATATGAAGCTGCGAAAACTCGCGCCCGGAAATGGCAAGAAACAAAAACTAAATTAATCAACGCCGGAGTTAGTGCAGAAGAAGTCGATAAACTTTATGGTGCTGACAATGCGAAAAACTTAGTGCTTTTGCAACTTGAAGAGAGATTTAAACAGGCGGGAATTGATTCAGGAGATTTAGAACTTGACTATACTATTAACAAAAAAGACTTTGAGGAACTATGTCAGTTTTTAATTATTTATCACTGTTTATTTGCTGGATTAGTTGCAGATGAATACTTTTTGTTTCAGTATAATCTCACGCCGTTGTTACCGCAGTTGCTTCCAGAATTAACACAAAATGTGCCGGATACGGAAGCAGTACAAGAAATGATAGAAGCGGTAGTTTTGTATTATCAGAATGTCTATCAAGCTTTGGAAAGTCAGCGTTCTAGCTTAGTGCCAGAATTGAATTTAGAGTTAGCGCAAAGTTTAGCGAATTTACCGAACAAAACTTGGGCGAAAGGTCGAATTATTGACTCGATGAAAGCTTGGCTGAAATTGCGGGAGTTAACTCAACCCGATGAGTTTGAAGATTTATTGAAAGCAGTTGAATCAGTTTTGAAAATTGCAGATTTGGCTTATGTCCAAAAGTTAAATGATTGTTTGGTAGCTGTTGGGGAAAAACTTTCGCTAAGTGTGAAAGATGCTTGTTATAACCGAGGAATGAGTCGCTGTCACAAAGGAGAATATGAGGAGGCAATTAAAGATTTTGACCAAGCGATTGAGATTAATTCCAATTGGGCGGAAGCTTTTTATAATCGGGGATTAGCTTATGGTAAATTGGCAGAGTATCACAAAGCTATTGAGGATTATACAAGGGCTTTAGAGATTAACTCTCATTGGGCAGATGTTTACAATAATCGAGGGAATGCTTATTACAAATTAGGGGATTATGAGAAAGCTATTGCTGATTATGATGCAGCAATTAAGATTAATCCTGAGTTGACGGCGGCTATTAAAAATCGGGATATTACCCAAGGTGTTTGGGATGAGTTAAAAAGGCAGAAGGAACAGGAAGAAGAACCTAAAACTAAATGGGAAAATTTCACATTTGCTCAAACTCTTACAGCGCATAGTGATTATCTTCGTTCTGTTTTAATTAGTCCAGATGGGAAAACGCTTTTTAGTGCCAGTGATGACAAGACTATCAAAATTTGGGAATTGAGTACTGGAAAGCTAGTTCGCACGCTGACAGGGCATACCCATTATATTTATGCTCTCGCTATTAGCCCTGATGGGAAAACACTTTTTAGTGCTGGTGCTGAGAACAATATTAAAATTTGGGAGTTGAGTACTGGGAAGGTAATTCGCATTTTGTCTGGGCATTTTGACACTATTTATGCTCTCGCGATTAATCCAGATGGACAAACACTTGTCAGTGCTAGTAATGACAAAACAATTAGGATTTGGCAGTGGAATACTGGACAACTAAATACTATAGCTGGGCATTCTGGTGGCATTTTTACTCTTGCTATTACTCCAGATGGGAAGACGCTTGTTAGTGGTAGCGATGACAAAACTATTAAGATTTGGGAGCTTAATTCTGGGCGGGAAATACGCACTTTGAAAGGGCATTCTAGCACCGTTTGTACCCTAGCTATCAGTCCAGATGGGCAGACACTTATTAGTGGTAGTGATGACAACACTATCAAGATTTGGCAGTTGAGTACAGGTAAAGAAATACGTACTATTACAGGGCATAATGATTGTGTTCGTTACCTAATAATCAGTCGAGATGGACAGACGATTATTAGTGGCAGTGCTGATAAAAACATTAAGATTTGGGAGTTGAGTACTGGCAAGGAAATCTGCAAACTTACCGGACATTCTGGCATTGTTTTTTCACTTGCTATTAGTCCAGAACAACAAACACTTGTTAGTGGTAGTGGTGATAAAACAATTAAAATTTGGCGAGTAGTTTAGCCAGGATTTTAGAACCTCGGTTTTTCAGAAAAACTGGGTTTCTGATTCTTAGCTATTTTTGTGAGAAATGATGAAAGTTTATGTAGGGGCGAAGCATTCGGGCGACAATTTATGAAACTCAACCAAAATATAAATATCCGAATGCTAATGCCTACGGCACGCTACGCGAACGCCCTGCCCAACAGATAAGTTGTATCTTCAATCTTTGCCAAGACAAAGTTGTTCAATTCTTGGGTTGGGGCAGGGCGAAGCATTTGGTTACGAATATCTTTGGTAGGTTGCAAAATTTGTCGCCCAAATGCTTCGCCCCTACTTATTCTTGTTCTTGTTTCCTTTGTCGATGTTGTTCTAATAACTCAGGGAAATGTTTAGACGAATTAGGTAAATTGGTAGATACATTAGTGTCGCTAAATATGGTGCGATGGTGCGTTACACTGGCGTTAACGCACCCTACAGATAGAGGCTTTTCATTTTATACAGGATGGCTAATCTAAGTTTAGATTAGGGTATCGGGATCTACTCCTAGCGATCGCAATCTCTCCCCCAATATCTCCGCCCGTCTTTCTGCTTGTTGTGCGCGATTTTCTGCTACAAAAGCTCGATTTTCTGCCGCAAAAGCTCTTTCTTCCGCTGTTAAAAACCTCTCACTTTGTTCATCATACCAATACAACCATTCCCGATTTAGTCCTTGATAAACTCCCATTTCTCTACCAATTCCTAAACCGATTTCTGGCATCCAAACGGGATTACCGGGCAACAAATCATAAACCCCATCAATTAATTTAAACACTTCTAAACGGGGTTTTCTGCGCCGACGGGGATTATAAACTGCATAGTACAAAACCCCTAATTCAGCGTACTTATCCTTCTTAGTTGTTAACTCGCCTCGGTAAGTTTGGGAGATAACTTCTAAGACGAAAATTGGTACTTGCTTTTCTTCCCAAAGGGTGTAACTTAAGCGTAAATCTTCATCGATACAACGCTCAACACCTAAACTAAGAAAACCATCAGGAACGATCGCACTTTGTTCAGGATGATAATAAATTCCCATATCAACCCCGAAAAACCAATCCTGACGATCGGCCCAAATTAAAGCTAATATCGCTTTGAGTAAACCCGGAATTAAATCTTGTAATTCGTTATCCACAGGAGTATCATCAGAGTCGGGTAAATCTTCTGCTGAAGGCCAATGCAGTTTCGGGTCGTATTCAAACATAAAATATACTTCCCAATAATTGTTTGTAGTAGCGACTTCAGTCGTAGCAATGTTAAAGAGTAGGACTAAAGTCCCTACAACGAACCTGTTTTTTTATTTTCCTAATTTTAACAACAAAAAAAGCCACCGAATTAACGATGGCCTAAAAGTGAAAACCAACTGAAATTATTCGTACAACCAAGGAGTAATTGTTGGTTGCCAACTTACCAATTCTTCATTCTTGAACCAAAGACCAATTTCGTAAGTTGCGGTTTCTGGCGCATCGGAACCGTGAATTAAATTACGTCCCACACTAACACCAAAATCACCGCGAATTGTACCAGGTTCAGCATTGAGAGGGTTGGTAGCACCAATGATTTTCCGTGCAGAAGCAATTACCCCGTCGCCTTCCCAAACCATTGCTACCACAGGGCCAGAGGTAATAAACTCAACCAAGCTGGGGAAAAATGGTCTTTCCTTATGTACGCCGTAGTGTTGTTCTGCGAGTTCACGACTGACATTGACCAGTTTTAACCCTACTAAGGTAAAACCTTTGCTTTCCAAACGGCTGATGATTTCACCCACCAGTGCTCGCTGTACGCCATCGGGTTTGATTGCTAAAAATGTGCGTTCCACTAAAATATTTGCTCCCAAACATTGTCTACCGCATAGTATCGTAAAGCTTTATGGGGTTAAATTTTTGTTAATTTCCGATTGGTGAGATAACTGAACTAGGTTAGTGAGGAAATTAGCCAGCTACTTGCTAGCCAATAAGTTAAACTGTCTATTCGGTAGTTGTTGTAGGGGCGAGAGCTATGGGGGCTTACTCACGGGCTGAAGATACATCTGTGGAAGAAAAAGGTAAATCTTCCGCTTTAGCACAATTAGAAACCAAGGGTATGCCATTGGTGGCTAGAGAAATAACTAGACAGTGGACTATTGAAGATAGCGAAGCCCTGTATCGCATTGAAGGTTGGGGTCAGCCTTATTTTTCGATTAATGCGGCTGGTCATATTACAGTTTCGCCTAAAGGTGAGCGTGGTGGTTCGCTGGATTTATTTGAATTGGTAAATGCGCTGAAACAGCGGAATTTGGCTTTGCCGTTAATGATTCGGTTTTCGGATATTTTAGAGGATCGGATTGAGCGATTGAATGCTTGTTTTGCGAAAGCGATCGCACGTTACAACTACCCCGGCATTTACAAGGGTGTCTATCCGGTCAAATGCAACCAACAACGCCACTTCATTGAAGATTTGGTCGCTTTTGGCAAACCACATCAATTTGGTTTGGAAGCGGGTTCTAAGCCGGAATTAATGATTGCTTTGGCGATGTTGGATACGCCTGGGGCTTTGATTATCTGCAACGGCTACAAAGACCGAGAATACATCGAAACGGCAATGTTAGCCCAGCGTCTAGGACAAACTCCGATTATTGTCTTAGAACAAACTGAAGAAGTAGATTTGGTAATTAATGCGGCGAAAAGTTTGGGGATTCAGCCCATTGTCGGTGTACGTGCTAAATTGAGTACTCAAGGCGTGGGTCGTTGGGGAACTTCTACAGGCGATCGCGCTAAATTTGGATTAACTATTCCCGAAATTATTCAAGTTGTAGACAAGTTTCGCGAAGCTAATCTGTTAGATTCTTTGCAACTGCTACATTTTCATATTGGTTCGCAAATTTCGGCAATTCAAGTAATTAAAGATGCCATCCAAGAAGCCAGCAAAATTTATGTGGAGTTGGCGCGGTTGGGTGCAGATATGAAATATCTTGATGTCGGTGGTGGTTTGGCGGTAGATTATGATGGTTCTCAAACTAATTTCTATGCGTCTAAAAACTACAATATGCAAAACTATGCCTATGATATTGTGGCAGAGTTAAAGGACGCTTGTACTGAGCATAATGTCTCTGTTCCTACTTTAGTGAGTGAAAGTGGCAGAGCGATCGCTTCCCATCAATCAGTCTTGATTTTTGATGTTCTTGGTAGTAGCGATGTTCCCACAGAAGAACCACAAGCACCACAAGAGGGAGAACCCCCAATAGTTTGGAATCTTTGGGAAACCTATCAATCTATTAATTACGAGAATTACCAGGAAGCTTATCACGACGCTACTCAATTCAAAGAAGAGGCGATTAGTCGCTTTAATTTGGGAATTTTACGACTGGCAGAAAGAGCTAGAGTTGAGAGGATGTACTGGGCTTGTTGTCGGAAAATTGTTAAGCTGACCAGAGAGGAAGATTACGTTCCTGATGAATTGGAAGACTTGGAAAAAATCATGGCTTCCATTTATTACATTAATATGTCGGTTTTTCAATCGGCACCTGATTGCTGGGCGATCGATCAACTATTCCCAATTTTGCCCATTCATCGCTTAGATGAAGAACCAACAGAAAGAGCAATTTTAGCCGATCTGACTTGTGATAGTGATGGAAAGATCGATCGCTTTATCGACTTACGAGATGTGAAATCAGTTCTGGAACTTCATTCATTAAAATCAGACGAACCTTACTATTTAGGAATGTTCCTTAATGGCGCATACCAAGAAATCATGGGTTCTCTACATAATTTGTTCGGTGATACTAATGCCGTTCACATCAAACTCACCCCCAAAGGCTACCAAATTGAGCACGTTGTTAAGGGTGACACCATGACAGAAGTGCTTGGTTATGTACAGTACGATGTAGAAGATTTAGTAGAACAAATTCGCCGTCGTTCGGAACAAGCCTTACAAGAAAAACGCATTACTTTGCAAGAATCTCAACTGTTACTGCAAAATTACGAACGCAGTCTCAGTCGGTACACTTATTTGGCGGATTAGTCATTGGTCATTAGTCATTTGTTATTGGTCATTGGTCATTGGTCATTGGTCATTAGTTTTGAGATGTTCTAGTAATCTACTAATGACTAATGACTAATGACTAATGATACAAGTCCACTTAATTAGGGCTTGCTGAATAAAAGTAAAAAGTAAGATAGGCAATGGTGAAAGCGCCTTTTTTGCTGAAAACAAGTGCAAGTTTTCCAGACCTTTTGGCGCTTTCATCCTTGCCAATTTCTGCGGAAATTGTAGGGACACGGCATGAAAGAGATAACGTAAGAGTTGCAAATATTAATGATGCCGTGTCCCTACCCCCACCAATAGACTTATTCAGCAAGCCCTAATTACCGATTATTCCCAACCGAACATGACCAATGACCAATGACCAATGACCAATGACCCATGACCATTATCGAGTTTCCATGCCGAGAACTTCTGCGATCGCTTGTCGTTCGATCGCACTCATCGAAGGAGGTTCTTGACGGGTATCAGTAATTAACCAGTCTAAAGCTGCGGCTTGAACATCGATCGCGGCACCTGTTTTATCAATACAATAACGACCGAACACCAGCTTATCTACTAGTTGCACACCTTCTCCCAAACGGGAGTATTCAAAAATAATACTGTTATCTACAGTTGCACCTTTACAAACCCAGCAATTAGGGCCGATCATCGTTGGGCCGATAATTTTTGCCCCATCTTCAATGCGAGTCATACTACCAACATAAACAGGCCCTTTAATATCAATTTTGTCCCAATTTGCTGCCACATTTAAGCCAGTAAAAACACCAGGGCGCACTTCATGTCCGGGAATAGAAACATTTTTCACTTTCCCCATTAAAACATCCCGAATTGCCCGCCAATAGTCAGGGACTTTTCCAATATCTACCCATTGGAAATCCATTGTTACTCCGTAAAAAGGAGCATTCATTTCCACCAATTTGGGGAATAACTGACCACCCAGATCGTATTCAACACCAGAAGGAATATAGTCTAAAACTTCCGGTTCAAAAATATAAATACCAGTGTTGATATCGGTGCTGAGGGCTTCTTCTACAGAGGGTTTTTCTTGGAAAGCTTTAATTCTGCCATCTTGATCGGTAACGACTACGCCATAACTAGAAACTTCTTCTTTGGGGACAGATTTCATGACTACAGTGGCGATCGCACCTTTAGATTTATGCCATTTCACCGCTTCCGTCAAATCCAAATCGATCAAAGCATCGCCGCACAATACCACAAAAGTATCATCAAAGAAAGGAGAAAAATCTTGAATGCGTTTGAGTCCGCCCGCGGAACCGATCGCCTCTCCCACTAACTTACCTTCATCAATTTTCCCTTCAAAGGAATAGCCAATTTGTACCCCAAACCTTTGACCATCACGGAAATAGTTTTCAATCTCATCTGCTAAATGGCTGACGTTGACCATAATCTGGTCAAAACCATGCAAGCGGAGCAATTCAACTAAAAACTCCATCACTGGCTTTTGCAAGATGGGGATTAAAGGCTTGGGGATAGTGTATGTAATGGGGCGAACGCGAGTACCCTTACCTGCTGCCAGAATCATGGCTTTCATAAATATCCTTACCTCAAACTAGAGTCAATATAAACCGCTGACAAGTCAGTGCTCATTAATTTATTGTCTTGCGTCATTCATCAATTGTCACTTGCTTGTGGCTTCTGGAGGGATCGATCGAGCCTTTTCCATTCTCTGTAACTTCTACTAAAGCGCGGATTTTCAAGTCTTGGTAGAATTCCTCTTGAACTAACTCTACCTTGGACTGAGCCGAGAGCATCAACAAAGCCCAGAAAACATTTACCCGTTCATTTACTAGATCTTGGGGCGAAGGATGAACTACAGAAAAAGTTTCTGCTGCTTCCCCATTTAAACCGACAGACTGATCCCACTCATCTGCGACAGCAGCAAGTTGTGCGGCAATCGCTGTGGATATCTCCACATCACCCTGTTTTCTTTGCCACCATAACTCCACCAGCCGATCCAAATCCAACCAATTGTCATCTTCAGCATCTTCTGACCAGTATGTAGCCAGTAAATTTTCCAATTCTGCCGCCACTTCTACAGAATTTTCTTCATTTACCAAATCCATCGCCACCCGCATAGCTTGAGCGCGTGACTGGGAACGCAAGGGACTAGAACGGACTTTTGGCGGTTTTTTCTCAATTGCTGCTGCTACTAACCGCAATTGGTCGATTAACTCCTGTAGAGTTACCCGCCGCCTCGCAGGTGGGGCTGGGGTCGGTCGTCGGCGTAATTGACGCTCTAAGTTCCTTGGTAATAAAGGATTACCCCAATCATCCAACTGGACAATTTCCGCTTCTTGCTCTACATCAGCTTCGGCGGCGGATAGTTCGAGTGCTTCTAAAGTTTTCGCTTTGAGTAACACCAACAAAGAGGCATCTAAAAACGCTTGTCCAGATTGAGATAAGTCAGCCTCACAAGAGCCAGAACTGGTGTCACTTAAAGCGGCTAGTTGACTCAAGGCTAAATCGATCACTTCAATGACTTGGACATCCCAAGGGTCAATTTCCCCGCGTTCGGCGAGGTCAATTAACAGGGAAATGGCGCTGATCTCACGCACGGACTTTGTTTCTGGAGTTGAAGAAACTGCCATGCCTTCACCCAAATACTTCTTGATCTACTTTACCGACGATGTTTGAATTGTTTACACTGTTCCGTCAGCGGTTTCTACTTGGGGTGAGGTGGCGGGTGGTAGCTTAAGTGGTTCGTTGGCAACTTCAGTTTTATATTGTTGCAGGTCTTTTTCTAATGCTTGAATCCGCAGATCTTTTTCCCGCATCATCTGGGCGGTTTTGCGGTTTTCTAGCAGCACGAGTAAGCGAAACCAAATCCCAGAAAGTAATGCTAACAATGCTCCTACGCCTATAGCTGCAAATAATGCCACACATAAGGGTGCTTGCAGTTCGACTTGTGGGGCTAGATGAATCATTACAGGCTGAGTATTTTCTAAGCTAAATAATACTAAGGCTAGGGAAAAGGCAAAAATAATTAAAAGACTAATAACTCGCATGGTGAAACTCCTTGATCGCGAAAAATGTGGCAGGGGGACTCGCTTAGGCTCCAAGGGTAGGGACTGGGGCAGGGGAGGTGGGGGACTGGGGAGATGGGGGGGATAATAATTTAACTAACTACCTCTTTAACAAGGGCTACCTCCCCGCCTCCTCTGAGCGAACCCAATCCCCAGCCCCTAGTCGCTAATCCCCAATTTCAACTTTACTCTTTGTTTCCGCTCAATTAGCAGAAAACCAGGAGACATCACGGCACAATGAAAAAGGGAAAATAAAATATTATGCTAATTTTTCTATCTATCTGTGGATGATTTTCTCTGGCTTGACCAGATACGATTTGACGATCGCCTCGCTGTAGGTGAAAAGGCGTTTTACTTGAGCCATCTAACTCACAGGGGTTATCCGGTAATTCCTGGTGTTGTGGTTAAGGCTCCGGTTTTACGTCAGTTTTTGGCTTCTATTGAGTGGTTAGACCCATTCTTTGCTGATTTGGCGAATTCGGCTCTCCATCTGGATGTAGATAACCCGCGACAATTGCAATTAGTGGCTCAACATATTCGCCGGGAAATTGTGGCTACGGCATTGCCAGAAGCATGGTTAGATAAATTGCTGGAGATTTGTGGTTATTTACCAGGAAATGCGCTGATCTTTCGCCCTTCTTTGGCTTTGCCATCACAGGCAGGCGATTATTCATCAGTGAGTTTTTCTGGGTTGTGGGAAAGTCATGTTTGTGGGTTATCAAAAGAAGCGATCGATCTTGCTTTAAAACGAACTTGGGCAGAGTTATTCCGCGCTAGAAGTTTACTATATTGGCAGCGTCTTGGTATCCAGCTGCAAAAAATTAATTTGGCAATCTTAGTTCAACCACTGCAAAACTGTTTGGCTAGTGGTTGGCTACAAACGGGGGATTTTATTTCCCAAGCTGCCGCCAGTAGACAACCTTCTACTTATGAAATTCAGGCAACTTGGGGGCTGGAAATGTCTTTGGTGAAGGGTGAGGTGTTACCTGATTTTTATCAGGTACAACCAGACAATAGTGCTATCCTGAACCAAAAACTTGGGGTAAAAACTCTAGCTTATCGGTTGCTCGAAGGTTCGGCCTCCTTAGTTGAGGAAGGATGGAATCAAGCTGTTAATCCACCTCTACAAGTTTATTTACCCAGTGAGGAAGCACAAAAACAGTATGTTTTGCCAGCCAGTTATTTACCAAATTTGGTGCAGTTGGGACATCGATTGACTGCTGAATTAGGTGCGACTTTATCTGTAGGTTGGATACTTCTAGCAAACGAGTCTGAAGTTTCGCAGCCTAAGTTTTATATTACGCAAATCCAAAGTTGTGAGCAGCGAAATGAGGCTCTGTTTAAACAGGAAAGTGGTTTTCCTGTTTCTCAGGGGAGTCAGGCAGAGGGAGAAAAAACCAATCCGCTCTTAGCTGCTAATCAGGACACAAAATCTCAAGTTTTTAAAGGTTTAGGGGCGGCCGGGGGTAAGGCGATCGCTAAAGCCCAAATTGTGACTGATTTCCCTACTCAAAATTGGGATACTTTTCCATCTGGGGAAATTTTAATTTTGAAACATCTACATCCAGATTGGCTTCCTTTGCTGCGAAAGGCGGCGGGAGTTGTGGCTGAACAAGGGGGGATGACTTGTCATGCGGCAATTATTGCTAGAGAATTGGGAATCCCTGCTGTTGTTGGTGTGTCTAATGTGACGAAGTTGATCCAATCTGGTGATTTTCTGCTGGTGGATGGCGATCGCGGCGAGATACATTTAGGCAGCGAACAGGGTTTAAAGTTAAAGAAACAGAAGTATAGGAGTAGACCGTCTACTGTGGATTTAGGGGATCGGGAAAGATTCCAAACATTAAATTTACCATCGCTAATGGCAACTCAATTGATGGTAAATCTCAGTCAACCAAGCACTATTGAACGTGCTGCTAGTTTACCTGTTGATGGTGTTGGTTTATTACGTTCAGAGTTGATGTTATTGGAAGTTTTGGAAGGACAGCATCCTAATCGATGGTTAAATTCTGGACATCGAGAACAACTATTAGAAAGGTTGAGTGACACTGTTGGTCAATTTGCTAGTGCTTTTGCACCTCGTCCGGTTTTTTATCGTTCTTTGGATTGGCGATCGCATGAGTTTCAAAATGCTTTTCCTCAATCAACTAAAGAACTTAATCCTATGTTAGGAATCCGAGGTACTTTTGCTTATCTGCAAGAACCAACTTTTTTTGATTTGGAATTAGAAGTACTTCAGAGGGTTCTTCAGTCAGGTTACACCAATGTTAATCTAATTCTGCCTTTTGTTCGCACTGTGGAGGAGTTTGCTTTCTGTCGTCGTCGCATTGCCGAACTTGGTCTTTTCGCTGTTTCTCAATTTCAACTTTGGATGATGGCAGAAGTTCCTTCGGTGCTGTTTTTACTCCCTGATTTTGTGAAAGCAGGTTGTATGGGAATTTCTATTGGTACTAATGATTTGACGCAACTTTTACTGGGTGTCGATCGCGATAAGGCAGAAATGGCAACTGCTTTTGATGAACGTCATCCCGCTGTTATGCAAGCAATTCGCCAATTAATTCATCAGGCTAAAAAAGCTGGTATTCCTTGTTCTATTTGTGGTCAAGCACCTGCACAATATCCAGAGTTAATTGATCGTTTAGTCCAATGGGGAATTACTTCTATTTCTGTCAGTTTGGATGCTGTGGAATTTGCTCATAATGCGATCGTCCGTGCTGAACAACGCTTAATTTTAGAAGCTGCTAGACAACAGTTGGGAGAAAAAAGTTTTGAGTTGTAGGGGCAATTCATGAATTGCCCGTACAGAGTTTTGAGTTTTCCCCATCAATTCGTAGGGTGCGTTAGTGCAACGTAACGCACCATATTTAATTATAGTTACACACTAGAAAGAGGGTTTCTAATTTGCTTAATTCGTAGGGTGCGTTAGTGCAACGTAACGCACCATATTTAATTATAGTTACACACTAGAAAGAGGGTTTTGATGATTAATTTGCTTAATTCGCAGAATCACTCCTAAAGTTATTTGTTTCATGATCCAATACAAAATCGTCAAAACTATAAACATAACAGTCATGATTATTATGGGTCGTTTACCAATCAAATCATATATGAGACTATTAATTAAATCAGGCAATTCAGTAATTATGTGCCAACTGTTAAATCGGAGAAATCTTCCTAAATAAACACCTATAGCAGAAAGGGCATGAATTACCAATTCAGCCATAACAATCTGCTTTTGTTGCCAACCTTTGCTTTTTAAGAATTTGGCTAAGTTAATTACAGACAACACATAAGCGCTAAACCCAATCAGTGTAAATAGAAAATATTGGGGAAACAGCACTAAAAGAATCATTAATAAAGAATCATTTTCTTTGATGTTTTCTACCAAATGAATTAAATCGGTTAAAACGTAGGGAGCATTAGGTAAAAAAACCATAAAAACTAGAAATCCTATGAACCATAAAAGGGTTATTAAATTAAATTTAAAAGCTGAAACTCGAAGTAGATTAAACAGAATTATACTTAAAGCTAACGGTATCAAGGCTAAAAATAAATTCCACGCCATCCAATCGAAGTTTTCTAAGAAAAGTTGCCAAGCAGAATGAATTTGATTAGTAAGTGCGGAGATCATAGTTTAACTTGTTCCCAAAAGTTACCATCAATTATTCTAGATCCCTGACTTCTTGCAGAAGTCGGGCATCTGAACGGTTCTTATAAGTAAATTTTATACTCTAACTATATTGACAATCATATAACCATACAGTTATAAATACATACAGCACGGCAAACGCTGTGAACATTCATCAACAAATAAAGCATTCATCTTTCAGGAGATATCAATTTCATGTCAACTTCTGTAGTCAGACCTACAGGCGATCGCCTGTGGACTCGGTTTTGCAATTGGATTACCAGCACCGAAAATCGGCTGTATATTGGTTGGTTTGGGGTGTTGTTGATTCCGACGATGCTAACGGCTGCGATCGCCTTCATTCTTGCCTTTATTGCCGCACCTCCAGTGGATCTGGATGGCATCCGGGAACCTGTGTCTGGTTCCTTGCTGTACGGTAATAACATTATGACAGCAACGATCGTCCCAACTTCGGCGGCTGTAGGCTTGCACCTTTACCCAATGTGGGAAGCCGCTTCTTTGGATGAATGGCTCTACAATGGTGGCCCATACGAATTAATTGTCCTGCACTTTTTAATCGCGATTTTTGCTTACATGGGTCGGGAATGGGAATTAAGCTATCGTTTAGGGATGCGTCCTTGGATTGCCGTAGCCTTCTCTGCACCTGTAGCAGCGGCAACTGCGGTGTTGTTGGTTTATCCGATCGGACAAGGCAGTTTTTCTGATGGTTTGATGTTGGGAGTTTCTGGTACTTTCAACTTCATGATTGTTTTCTCCGCAGAACATAATATTTTGATGCACCCATTCCATCAATTAGGTGTAATTGGTGTGTTCGGTGGAGCGCTATTTTCCGCAATGCACGGTTCTTTAGTAACTTCTAGTTTGATTCGGGAAACAAGTGAGAACGAATCTACTAATTACGGTTACAAATTCGGTCAAGAGAAAGAAACTTACAATATCGTAGCTGCTCATGGTTACTTGGGTCGCGTACTCTTCCAATATGTAAGTTTTAATAATGGCCGATGGCTCCACTTTGTCCTCGCAGCTTGGCCTGTTGTAGGTATTTGGTTCGCGTCTTTGGGTATTTCGACAATGGCGTTTAACCTCAATGGTTTTAACTTCAACCAATCAGTACTTGATGCTGAAGGTCGAGCAATTAATACCTGGGCTGATATTCTTAACCGAGCTAATTTGGGAATTGAAGTAATCCACGAACGCAATGCTCACCAATTCCCTCTAGATTTGGCTTCTGTTGATCTGCAACCTGTAGCTTTAACTGCGCCTGCAATTAACGGATAAAGTCCTCTTTTTGTCAGCAGCTTCTCTTTAATTTGTTACCCTGATTCTTGGCGGTTGCAGCTAACAGCTAAAGTCAGGGCTTTTTTTATTTACTTGTATTATTTATTACTGATTTCCAAAAATACAGGTAGCCGGACTGAGTTACTGTTGTTTAGGCAATACCTACCATACAATAATTAGATCGTCAAAACTTAGACACCATTTCACACTTAATAGTGTAATTTAATACCCTAATCAATGAAAAACCAATTTTTTACTGTTGCCGCTCAAACTGTTAATTAGTTCAATTCTCGTATCAAGGTTTTTATTCTCATTGTCTGGCAGAAATGTATCAGCCGCTACTTTTTCTCCCAAAAATTCAGGAGAGCCGGATTTTGCGCCAAAAGGTCTGGAAAACTTGCACTTGTTTACGCAAAAAAGGCGCTTTCACCATTGCCTTTCTTACTTTTTACTTTTATTCAGCAAGCCCTAGTTACTTAGAAATGAGCGATCTCATGTCCGGCTGCTCAACCATAATATCTTTATTGCCAAACTCTGTAGAGAAGTTATATATAACGTCTCTACATTATGGGTAATCACTAACGCGCCCAATCAGTAATTTTCCAAATGTAAATAAATAAGACTCCGCAAATTATCGCTCCTAAATTCCATTTCACTGAGTTCTTAATTAGTTCAATTCTCAGATTACGACGATTAATTTCTGACTGGGTTTTGGCGTTGGTTTGTGCTGTGGCGATTTCGGTTTGAAGGCGATTTCGCAGTTCTTCGGGATTTTTGATGTCTGGAGTTTTCCCTTGACGATTTAAGCTGGTGAAAAGATTGTTAATATCTTGTTGGGAAGTGGCTTGATTTAGCCGATCGTTAATTTGTTGTAGTTGGCTTAACTGTTGGGAAAGTAGATTATTGATCTGGGCATTATTATTAGTATTCAACCGCAATGTATTGTTGAAGCCTAAAGGAACAAGTAAAAAATAAGCTATACCCACTACTAGAGTAGTTGAAGATAAAACTCTTAAAATATGTTCCTCAAAGTCTTTGCGAAATTCATCTTTGGCGTAAAATACCAATGCTAACCCAATTAAAGGAACTGGTGATTTTTCAACTAATTGGCTTAACATTTGAAATTCCCAAGCTGGGTTGGTGAAATTTGGGGGAATGAAAATAATAATGTAATCAATTGCTGCTAAGGCTAATATTCCATAGCCAACTATCCGAAGCAGTGCAATAGAACGCCATTGATAAGGTGACAAGTCTTGCATTGGTTTATTTTAAGCTAATTTCAGTTGTTTTTTAATTAAAAAAATGCTGTTACTCTATTTTGACTGTTCTGGTTCTTTTTGGATTAAGGATTTACAGAAAGCCGCAAATAGCAACAGGGGAATTGTAGAAAAAATTTGGGCTTTATCGGAGTGCAGGAATTCAAATACTGCATAATTATGAGCCGCCATATAACTCATGATGGCAATACGAATTCCGTTAACAAAAATGACGATCGCGATCGCTCCCACCGGAACCAATATTTTATGTATTAACTTGGTGGGAAACATGACTAAAAACAACAATCCTAATTGTAACATCCACAAAATAGTTAAAATTCCCGAACAATTTGGCCCTACCCAAATTGATTTGATCGGTAAAATTATAAATTCTCCTTGTCGGGTAACAGCAAATCCCAAATACCAAAGAATAAAGGTAGAAAATTGCGCGAGTAAAGTTGTAATACCAAAAGTTTGATTAATTGGTTTAATTAATGCTTCCAAGGGAATTGCTAACCCTAGTAATAGCATTAATTCTACCCAATATTGCTTGATTCCTTTAATCCCTGATGCCAAAATAGCTAAAGCAAAAGCTGTAATTAAGGGCAGTAATCTAATTACATATTCAGGAGTTGGCAAGATACATTGAAGGAAAATCCAAATGATAATTATGAAAGCTAAAGTCTGAGAAAGGCGATCGCTCTTTAACCTTAAATCCTTCCATCTTTTTTGAATGCGTAAATAAATCGCACTTGTAAACAAAATCGTGGTGACAACTAAATTTATTAATCCCGCTTGCCAAGCTGAATTTAAAGTTAAAGCAACTAAGAAACTTCCAAAAATTAACAACAATATTTTGCCAATTTGGAAGTTGCTTAATTTACCAAAGTATGATCTCATTTTTGGCGATTCTTCAGATAATTCATGGTTGTAAAAGTAGCCAGAAACACAATTGTAATAATTGAACTCTAATTAGTCAAGTTTTTTCTTGATTAGAAAAATCTCCGAAAACTTTCTTCAGTCTTTACAAGCGGAGCAACAAGACATTAGGTGGGTTAAGCTGTCGATTATGCGATCGCTCTCCATTGGGATAATCTCATTTCCGTGCAGCACTTCTTGGGACAGCGTAAAATGAATTAATGCTCCTAAAAATATTCGGGCTGTGGCTTCTGGATCGGGAATATTTAACTCTGGATGATCGGCTAAATATTGGCTTAATGTTTCTAATCCAGGTTTGGCAATATTATTCACAAAAGTTCTCGCTAAATTGGGAAATCTCGCTGATTCTCCAATCACTAACCGCACAAAAACCATATACTCTGGATCGCTAGACATTTGATAGATTAATGCTGTGGCTAACTGCCGTAAAAGTATTTTTGGCTCCTCACATAACGATAAGCTTCCCATAATTAGCTGAAACTTTTTTTTCGCTAATCTCTCCACCAAAGTAACAAATAACTCTTCTTTGTCCTGAAAGTGGCTGTAAACTGTCGCTTTGGATACTCCCGCTGTCTTCGCTACTCGATCCATGCTGGTAGCGGTGAAGCCTTGCGCTAAAAACTCTTGCATCGCGCCTTGAAGTATTTGCTCTCTCTTATCTTTGACTTCTTCTATTGGTGCGGCTTTACTGACTCTTTTACTCATCCTTTCCCCACTGGTAGTTACTAGCATTCTTAATCATCCCACCTTGTTTATTATCGGAATTTTTTCCGGGGTACTTGACTACATTATACTAAACCGTTTAGTATAGCAGTAACAAAACTAAACGGTTTAGTTCTTAAGCTAATCATGTAAGAGGTGCCAAATGCTCGTAGATTCGGGTAAATCCAAGTCTGGGTTAGGCTGGCTAGAAAAATTACTTCCTAAAAATGCTTTGGTAATGGCTACCGCAGCCACATTGTTAGTTAGTGGGACTAGTGCTTACACAATTTGGCGGTTTCAGTCTTCCGAGTCAGAAACTTCCCAAGCGCCAGTGGTGGTAGTTCCCCAAATCAAGGTAGTGACGGCTTTAGGACGTTTGGAACCGCAAGGGGAAGTTTTGACAATTTCTGCGCCTGCGTCTGCGGAAGGTAGTCGGGTTGAGCAACTGTTGGTGAAACAGGGGGATAGGGTAAAGGCGGGACAGGAGATTGCGATTTTGGATAGTCGCGATCGCCTAGCTGCATCTTTACTGCAAGCGCAAGAGCAAGTAAAAGTAGCACAAGCTAATTTAGAGAAAGTGCTAGCGGGAGCGAAAAAAGGCGAAGTTGAAGCCCAAAAAGCCACAATTGCCCGAATTTCCGCCGAAAGAGAGAATGAAATAGCTGCACAAAAGGCGACAATTGCCCGAATTAATGCGGAACGTGAGAGCGAAATTGCAGCGCAAAGAGCAACAATTGCCCGAATTAATGCGGAACGTGAGAGCGAAATGGCGGCGCAAAAAGCGACAATTGCGCGGTTAGAAGCGGAACTTCGCAATGCTCAAACGGAGTATAAACGCTATGAATTGTTATATAAAGATGGGGCAATTTCTGCCTCGGCTAAAGATAGTAAAAATTTAACCTTAGCGGCTGCACAAGAAAGAGTGAAAGAAGCGCAAGCTAATTTAAAGAAGGTTGAGGCGACGAAGTTTGAGCAATTAAAAGAAGCGGAAGCTAACTTAACCAAAATTACTTCCGCAAAAGCCGAACAATTAAATGAAGCCGAAGCTAATTTAAGGCGAATTTCTGCGGGGAAACAAGAACAAGAAAACGAGGCGAAAGCGACTTTAGAAAGAATAGCCGAAGTTCGCCCAGTCGATGTGCAAATTGCTAAAGCCGAAGTTAGTCAAGCCGAAGCAGCAGTGAAAAGGGCGAAGGCAAATTTAGAAACTGCTTATGTGCGATCGCCCCGTGATGCTCAAATATTGAAAGTTCATACAAAAGCTGGAGAATTAGTTAGTAATGAAGGCATAGTAGAACTGGGAGAAACCCAGAAAATGTATGCAGTTGCCGAAGTTTACGAAAGCGACATTAACAAAGTCAAACTTGGGCAAAAAGCACGAGTGAAAAGCGACTCTTTAACCGAAGAATTGCCCGGAACAGTTGAGCAAATTGGCTTACAAGTCAAAAAGCAAAATGTAATTAACACCGACCCTTCAGCAAATATCGATAACCGAGTTGTAGAAGTAAGAATTCGCCTAGATGACGCAGCAAGTCAAAAAGTTTCTGGATTAACTAATTTACAAGTGAATGTGGAGATTGAATTATGATCGGTTTTATCCAACAAATACGCCGCCGCACACCTTTAGGTTGGTTACAATTAACGAAACAAAAAAGCCGTTTATTAGTCGCAATTTCAGGAGTAGCTTTTGCTGATGTTTTAATGATGATGCAATTAGGTTTTCAATCAGCTTTGTATGAAAGTAACACCAGATTGCATCAAAACATAAATGCGGATTTAGTATTAATCAATCCCCAAGGTCGGAACATGATTAATATTTCTACTTTTCCCCGCAGACGATTGTATCAAGCAATGAGTGTAGAGGGAGTCAAATCAGCCGATCCATTATATGTAAATATCGCCAATTGGAAAAACCCTGAAACGCAAAAGGAAACTAACATTTTAGTCTTAGGCTTTAATCCCAATACACCTGCTTTCGATTTGCCAGAATTGCAGCAGAATTTAAATAAGATTAAAATGCCAGATACGATGTTATTCGATGAAGCGTCGAGAGGAACATATCAAGAAACAATTGCCAAAGTTTCCCAAGGTCAAACCGTTAATACTGAGTTAGAAAGACGCACAATTCACATCAATGGATTATATAAAGTTGGCGCTTCTTTTGCTGCTGATGGCAGTTTAATGACCAGCGATCAAAACTTTTTGATGTTGTTTCCCAGAAAGTCAGCTTCTAGCGTTAGTATTGGCTTAATTCACTTACAACCAGGTTATAATCCTCAGCAAGTTGCTACATCTTTAAAAGCTTATTTGCCGAATGATGTCGAAGTATTAACGAAGCAAGAGTTTGTCGAATTTGAAAAGAATTATTGGTCTACAAATACTGCGATCGGTTTTGTGTTTAGTTTAGGCGTAACAATGGGATTTTTGGTAGGTGTAATTATTGTCTACCAAGTCTTGTCAACTGATGTGAACGATCATATCGGAGAATACGCCACTTTCAAAGCAATGGGATATAGTCATGCTTATTTTTTAGGTGTGGTATTTGAAGAAGCAGTAATATTAGCAGTTCTGGGATTTTTTCCGGGAGTAACTGTTTCCATAGGATTGTATCACTTAACGCGAGTTGCTACAAATTTACCCATGTATATGACCATTGCTAGAGCTTTACAAGTGCTAATTTTAACGATGGTAATGTGCGGTATTTCTGGCGTAATTGCTACTCAAAAACTACAAGCTGCCGATCCTGCTGATATGTTCTAATTAGGGGTTAAAAAAATGTTAGAATCACGAGTTATTGATATTAAAAATCTCGCTCATTTCTTCGGTCAAGGTCAACTGAAAAAACAGGTACTTTTCGATATTAATTTAGAGATTCAAGCGGGAGAAGTTATCATTTTAACAGGCCCTTCTGGATCGGGAAAAACTACTCTTTTGACTTTAATTGGTGGGCTACGTTCTGTCGGTCATGGTAGTTTAAAAGTGTTAGATAAAGAGTTGTGTAATGCTTCAGCAAAAGAGTTAGTGGAAGCGCGTCGTCGCATTGGTTATATTTTCCAAGCACACAATTTACACAAGAGTTTAACGGCGCAACAAAATGTACAAATGGGATTGGAATTGCATCGGGAATATTCGGTGGGGGAAATGCGATCGAAATCCGCCGAAATGTTAGAAGTTGTAGGTTTGGGAAATCGGATCAATTACTACCCGGAGGATTTGTCTGGGGGACAAAAACAACGGGTAGCAATTGCGCGGGCTTTAGTCAGTCATCCGAAAATTGTTTTAGCTGATGAACCGACTGCTGCTTTAGATAAAAAGTCGGGTCGAGATGTGGTGAATTTGATGCAAAAGTTGGCTAAGGAACAGGGTTGTACTATCTTAATGGTGACTCATGATAATCGGATTTTGGATATTGCCGATCGCATTGTTCACATGGAAGATGGACAGTTGTCTAATGCTAATTTGCAGTTAGTTACTGCTGGGTAGCAGAGATTTTTTTTTGAACCGCAAAGGACGCAAAGGACGCGAAGAAAGAAGAAAGAAGAGAGAAGAAGAATTTATGTTTTCATCTGCTTTCATCTGTGGTTAAAAAAAGATCTCAAACCTCAGACTTAGTTGCTAAATCCATCTTACTTTCATTTTGTTGGCGAATTTTGGCATAAATTTTATAAATTGCCACAATCACCAAAGTTAACGCCACAAGACTAGCAATAGCTGAATTTACTGGCAAACTTTGTTTGAAAACTGCTAATAAAATGATCGCCAATAACAAAACTGTCGGAACTTCATTTAAAATCCGAAATTGTTCGCTTTTCCAAGTAGATGTTCCTGCGGCTAATTGTTTCATAATCCGACCGCAGTAAAAATGATAACCGATTAAAACGGCGACTAAAAGCAATTTAAAATGTAGCCAAGGACTTTTTAAAACTTCGGGTTCTGTGAAGATAATTGCGATCGCCATTGATGCTGTTACTACCATTCCCGGTGTGGTAATAATCTTGAAGAGGCGTTTCTCCATGATTTCATATTGTTGCTTGAGAATTGTTTTTGCAGGTTCCGGTTTTTCCTCTGCTTCAGCATGGTAAACAAACAGACGCACTATATAAAACAACCCAGCAAACCAAACAACAATTCCTATTAAGTGAAATGTTTTAAACCAAAGATATGCCATGACTCATTTCCTGCAAAAGTCTCGACCCAATATTTTAGCATTGTGGGTGGTGTTGCGATCGCACTGAGATCCCCCATTATCCCCCTTAATAAGGGGGACTTAAACTAAATTCTTGTTCCCCGTAAATTGCTCGATCGCACGGAGATCCCCCATTATCCCCCTTAATAAGGGGGACTTAAAACTAACTCTTGTCCCCCTTGTTTCGCCAGACTGAAAACCCCCTCTTGTTCCCCCCTTATTAAGGGGGGTTAGGGGGGATCAAGCTTCTGTAGCAAATTGCGATTAAATTGCTCTAGAAAGTAGGTTTTCGGTTCTTGGTTTAGTATGAGTGTCAAAGACGATCGCAATATTTCGCACTAACAACCTTCCCATCGATGTAATCTCAATCCGATCGGCAGATACCTCCACTAACCCATCTTTTTCCAAAGGTTTTAACGCTGCTAATTCTGACGCAAAATAGCTATCGAAGTTGATATTATATTTCGCCTCAATCATGGATTTTTCCAACTGGAAATTAGACATAATTTGCATAATTACATCGCGGCGCAAAATGTCTACAGGACTAAGTTTAAATCCGTGATTTACTGGTAAACAACCAGCATCAATTGCTTGGTAATATTCCTTCAAAGTTTTCTGATTTTGCGCCAAAGTATCTTCCAACATACTAATAGAAGTCGCGCCAAAACCAAACAGATCGATTTCTGGTTTAGTTGTATAACCTTGGAAGTTGCGTTTTAAGGATTTTTGTTGTTGTGCGATCGCTAATTCATCATTCGGTTTAGCAAAGTGATCCATCCCAATAAACACATAACCATTATTGGTAATTTCTTGAATCGTCATTTGCCAAATTTCCAGCTTTTCCTGCGGTTTTGGTAAAGCAGCTTCCGGGATGTTTTTCTGTACAGGTTTCATCCAGGGAACATAAGCAAAATTAAATACTGCAATTCTGTCAGGATCTAATTGCACTGTCTTTTTAATTGTATCCTTAAAGCTAGACAAACTTTGGAAAGGTAAACCATAAATCAAGTCAACATTCACACTTTCAAAACCCGCATCTTTAATCCATCCCATCGCTTCAAACAGCATTTCTTCTGGTTGTACCCGATTCACTGCTTCTTGCACTTGGGGATTAAAATCTTGAATCCCAAAACTAATTCGGTTAAATCCTAGCGACTTTAAGAAGAAAATATAATTTCTATCTACATATCTGGGATTAATTTCGATCGACACCTCTGCATTTGTATCCAACTCAAAATGACGATTGATCTTTTCCCAAAGTAATTCAACTTGTTCTAAAGATAAATAATTCGGTGTACCACCGCCCCAATGCAATTGTAAAACCTTTCGGTTAGAGTCAATCAAATTAGAGGTAAGTTCGATTTCTTTAAATAAATATTCTAAATATTTATCAGCAATTCTCTTGTTATTAGAAACAACTACATTGCAACCGCAGAAATAACAAGCACTTTGGCAAAAAGGTAAATGAAAATATAGCGATAAAGGCGTATGACGAGAATTAGAAGCTTCTATTGCTTGGCGATAATCCAACTCGGTAAAATCTTTGCTTAACTCCGTTGCAGGTGGATAACTAGTATATCGCGGTGTAGGATTGTCGTATTTTTTGATTAAATCGAAGTCAAAACTTACATCTCGTAGGGAAAATTTCATTTACCTTGTCTCCACAATTAAGCAATAAGTAATAATACTGGTGCAGTTCTCAGGTGGTAAAATAGCCTGCGAATAAACATTTAACTTTAAATCGCTAATTAGTTATGAATTGCTTAATAATTTTTAATATTTAATTTAAATCGGAAAAATTCGCCAAAATATGATATATAGCCACAGATGTAGAGACGTTTCATGAAACATCTCTACATTTTTAGTACGGATAAATCTAAAAGTTATGATTGCTAACAACCATCAATCATGAACAGAACCATCTGGCATAATTGCGCCTGTTAAATTAGCATCAGTTAAGATAGTTCTGGTTAAATCTGCGCCTAATAAATTAGCTTTTTGTAAATTTGCTCCTGTCAAATCAGCATAGCTCAAATCTGCACCTTGCAAAAGGGCTTCGCTAAGATCTGTGTGATAAACTTGCTCCTTTTTCCAAGTTGCTAAATTAGCGCGACAAAGTTTAGCACCATCCAATTTAGCTTGACTTAATTGCACTCCATTTAAGTGAGCATAACTAAAGTCTGCATCACTCAAATTTGCACCTTTTAAATCCGTTATTTGATGGGAAGTAGGACGAAAATCGGCTTCAAACAAAATAGCTTTAGCTAAATTTGCACTACTCAAATTACAACCACACAAACAAGCTTTGGCAAAATTTGCTTGTTCTAAGTTCGCTTTAATTAATATTGCACCACTTAAATCTGCTTCGCGCAATTGTGCTAAAGAAAGATCAGCTTCTCTTAAATCTGCACCCCAAAGAATTATTTCACTTAAATTTGCTTGACGGAGGTTAGCTTGAACTAGATTTGAGTGTCCTAATCTAGCTTCGCGCAAGTCACTATTGCTGAGGTTAGCACTGTGAAGATTAGCATCCACCAAGTTAGCTTCCCGCAAATCAACTCCGGCTAAATTTACTTCAGCAAAATCTCTTTCCTCTGCTGCATATCGTCTCAGCAGTTCATCGACATCCATAATTTTTCAGCTGTTATCTTTATGTGCGTTTTGTATCATGACATAATTTTGTTAAAAATGTTCTAACAGTTTGATTAAACTTTTCTGGTTCCACTAAAAATGCCCAATGATTTCCCGGAACTTGACAAATTTGTAAATTTTTGAGAAAAGTTTTATAAGGTTGTAACTGCCAATCAAAGCGATTTACACCTTTTTCTGGCTGGATAAATAAGGTGGGAAGATCGATCGCACTAACAAACCCCGGTTCCAACATTACTTCATCAAAAATACCATCCCGTGCCGCAACTGTAAATTTACTAAGCCAAGTTCCATCAGCTTTTTGCATAAGACTTTCTTGAAAAATTTGCTGTTGTAAAGGTGTCCAACCTTGATATTGATTTAATAATTTTGCCTGTGCAACAGCAGCTTCATAAGTCGCAAATGGGCCCATACCTTTTAAAAAAGGCAAAACTTGATATAGAATTGGAAAAGTTAACTTAACTAAGCTGGGAAATTTCCAAATAAAAATCGGATCGACTAAAATCATACTGCGAAAACGTTGGGGATTTTTTCTCGCCCAAATAGCCGCTAATTTCCCAGTCCAAGAATGACCTAAAATATGAGCACTTTGCCATCCTAAATGATCCATTAATGCTTCTAAATCTGCGATCGCACTCTCAAAACTATAATCCTTTTCCGGTTTACTACTCTCCCCATGTCCCCGCATATCCGGCGCGACAACATGAAATTCATCAGCTAAATCATCACCCAAAATTGACCAAACCAAAGCATGATCCGCCAACCCATGCAATAATAAAACAGGTTCCTTTCCTTGATTCCATTCTAAATAAGAAAGTTGAATCTCCGAAGTTGATAAACTTTGACGTACAGCCATTTTTCCCCACTTTTGTAGATTTTCCCAAATTAACCTTAAGTACGTTGTTGCGCTTCAGCGCTAATAAGAGCGCTGAAGCGCA
>NZ_JBHFNQ010000097.1:0-10680 GCF_041929345.1 Floridaenema aerugineum BLCC-F46 | reverse complement strand
CCGTGTCCCTACAATTTCCGCAGAAATTGGCAAGGATGAAAGCGCCAAAAGGTCTGAAAAACTGGCACTTGTTTTGAGCAAAAAAGGCGCTTTCACCCTTGCCTATCTTACTTTTTACCTTTATTCAGCAAACCCTACTTAGTATTCAAAAGCTTTCAGTCCATTTTAATGGACTCGAAGCTCTTAGCCCGGAAATTGATTTCCGGGTGGGCTAAAACGCAGGTGCAAGATCTCAGTCTACCAATTCTCTCATTACATATATTCCTGAAAATCCTCTAATGGTTCATCAAAATCATCAGGTAAAGGTAAAACAAATGTTCCTTTCATCGAACCAGACAAACGGCGTTTTTTAGGCTTTTCTTCCTCTGTAATTTCTGAATTGGTTTCTGAATAATATTCCTGAAAATCCTCTAAAGGTTCATCGAAATCATCCGGTAAAGGCAAGACAAATGTTCCTTTCAATATTCCAGAACGGCGTTTTTTAGGCTTTTCTTCCTCTGTAACTTCCGGGTTGCTTTCCGGCAAATATTCCTCTAAATCTGCCAAAGGTTCATCAAAATCATCTGGCATAATAATCATGCCTTCCATTGTTCCTGCTACTCGATATTTTTTCGGTGTATTTTCTTCTGTAGACTTTTTACCGTGCTTTTCTAGCAAAAATTCAATGTAATGAAGCACATTTTTTTGCAGAGATTCGGGAAGTTCGGCTAATTTTTCTAAAATAATCGGGTGGATCATGGTTTTTTTCCTTGGCAATCTTTCAATATTGCTTAGTTAAGGGTAGGGCGAAGCATTCGGAGAGAAAATCTAGGGTCTGAGTAATAAATTGTCGCCCGAATGCTTCGCCCCTACAAAGACAAAAAATGTTCAACTATATCGGGCATTTGGCTAATAATTTCCATTGTTTTGACGCTGACGGTGCAGACTCTTGGCAATAAATCTATCACTTGTTCTTTGTAATCAGCAAAGCGATAGGTATTAAAAAGTTTGGCAATGGTGGGATCTTTCGGTTTCTTTTCTTTATATTGATCGAGTATCCATTCTAATGCGGAACGATTGCCGAGTTTGTATTCCCAAGCAACGGCAGGAACTCCTGATAATTGGGTGTTTTCATCTAGTATAATTTGCCCGTTTTCTTTGTCGGCTTTTAGTTTGGCTTTTGGTTGATCTTTGCTGGCAATTTCTTGGCGGGTTAGTTTGTATGGTTCAATGGTTTCATAGTTTAGGTGTAATTCCATTAATGTTTTACCCCATTGCGCCCATTGATGGAAATCGGCATAAAATGGCAAGCGGGGAAATTCGCGTTTTAGGTTGAGTTCGTATTTTTGGCGATAGGCGGGATGATGCAATACGGCGTAGGTGTAATGGAAGATTTCTTGTTTGGTGATGGTGGTGTTTTTGTAGTGTGTTTGAAATTGAGTTAAACCCCAGTCGGTGATGTTGTCGATGCGGTTTCCGTTTTCGTCGTAGCGGTAGAGGGGTAGGCATTGTGTAGGACGACCACCAACATCATGTGATGGTAAACAGTCAGTCGCTTGAACCAAAAAAGGAATTTGTGTATGATTCGTTACAGCAATCACCTTATTTGTAGAGCTATTAGTTGGAAACATTTTGGGACATTGTAAGACCATTGCATTAAAGTGCTTATCGAAGTAAATAAATTTCTTAGCAAAAGGTCTGTTTAAAGATTTTCTTATATTTGAGCTATCAAAATATTTCTGAATTTTCCGAGAAAGGTATTTTTCAAGCTCTCTATCCCATTTAATATCAGGTTTTATTGGTATTCCATGAGTAAGCCTGTGTTGATAGACATTAATCATATACTGAGCTTTATCAACCAATGTCTCACGAGATAAATCATAAACCCACTCATCACGCTGAGTTTTGATTCCTGCCGAGAATAGCTGAAATATTCCCTCGTCAGATTGTCCTGCCTTCACCTCCTTATCAATGATCGGCAAAAAAGTATCAAAATCATTATCAGTTAAATTAATCCAATTCTCTTTCTGATCTGGTGTAACATGATCAAAAGCAATCTCTTCAAAACTCATTCTTTCAACCCAGCTAAGTTTGTCTTCCTTAGTTTGCTCATCCTGTAAAGTAAAGTAGAAAATTTTTGCTTTCTTCATGACCATACTCTCTGAATTGGATAAGCATCAAAAGCCACATCACAGCCAACTATAATTAAACTATGATTTATAGCCTGAGTAATCAACATTCGATCAAATGGATCGCTATGATGTAATGGCAGAGTGAGATAACCCTGCACATCCGCCAAATTAATTGGCAAAACTTCGATTTCCAGGAACTTCAAAACATCTACTAATTCATCAAATGAATTTTGAAGAACCAGCCTTCTCTTACCAACTTTGATGGCAATTTCCCAAAGGCTAGCAATACTAAAGTATAGATTATTATCTGAAACTTCAATAATATCTCTAGCCTGTCTAGTTAACTGCAAACTACCTTCTACATACCAGATGAATGTATGAGTGTCTAAAAGTACATTCATGCTTACATATACTCCTCAAACTCTTCAAGCGGTGCATCAAAATCATCTGCCATCGAAATCTTACCTTTCCATATACCGAAACCGTCTCGTCGTTTTTTAGTTTGTTCTTTTTCCGAAGTTTGGGTATTGTCTTCTGGTGGGAAATCAGAGACATTTTCATTACTTTGCTTAACATACTTACTACCTAAATACTCTACATAGTGCAGAACTTCTATTTGTAGAGATTCAGGAAATTGATGCAGCATTTTCTCAATATTTTGCAAAACCACTGTTTGTTTCATAATTATTTCTCCTGTTCAGTCTTTACTAAAAACATTATAGCTACACCTGCTTTAATATCAAATACATTTCCGCTTGTATCTCCACTACGGATATCACCACCTAAATCAACAATATAAACATAATTAAACTCTTGATCTACGACTTTTCTAAATCCATCGAATGTTTTGCCATCAATAAATGAACGGTTGGTGATAAATGCAAATTAAGCCCTTTGATCCAAGTCTGTCAGTAGCCCAGCGGTAAAAGCGTACATACATATCATACACAGCAGTTTGAAGCTGTGCTGTTCCTTGTTTGATGTAAGTATACTTAATTCGCTTATCAACTTCGTCATATTTACGATTAGCATTATTCAGATTAAAATTTTCTTGCCCAGCATTATAAGGAGGATTACCAATAATAACGGAGATGGTGCGATCGTTCTGATCCTTAATTCTCGCCGTATTCTGCACACTCATCGCAAACAAATCAAGCTGCTTCCCTTCAAAACCACAATGATCCAACGTATCCACCAAACAAATATTTTTAAACTCCTCATAATTTCCCATCTTTTGCTGATAGGTAAACTCAATATTCAAATTGGCAATATAATAAGGTAAAATCGCCATTTCGTTGCAGTGAATTTCATTTTTATACTTATACTCCAACTTATTTGGCGGCAAATATTCAATCAATTCTGTAATATAAGTTCCCGTACCCGTACAAGGATCTAAAATCTCCACTCCCGGATCACTTAACAGTTTTCCAAAATGCTTATGTAGCAAATGATCTGTACTTTCAATCATAAACCGCACAATTTCATTGGGAGTGTAAACAATACCCAATCTATCCGCTGCTTTGGGATTATAAGCTTTATAGAAATTCTCATAAACAGCTTTGAGAAACTTCTGCTTTTCATGGTGATTAGCAATGTTCTCAGATTTGCGGCGAATTACAGCATAATAATGTTCAATACTCTTCAGCGTATTTTTCCGCGTTGCGCCAGTGAAAAAGGTATTAATAATTTCCGAAATTTCCCTAGCAATATTGTTTTCGCGGTGAAACTGTGACTCATGGAAAATATTCGTAAAAATATCCTCCGTGAGAATGTGCTGAATCAGCATTTCATGAATGTCGAAAATCTCAATTTCCGGGTTAATTGACTGGCGACAAAGATTTAAAAAAGTATTGCGTCTTTCTCGAAACTGAGTATTACTTGCTTCTTGCTGATTAATAATATCTCGCAAAGCTACTAAAATATGGGGAATATCTTCTTTAAACTTAGTAATTGCGGCGCGAAAATCCCTCACTTCCGGGCGTTCATAATCAACAAAAGTCGTCAGCAAATTATCTAAAGCTGCCGCGTCTTGCATCGAAACACGAGAAACTTCTTGACTATGCTGAATTAAAACTGCTGTCTGAGAATCTTCAAATAAAATGTTTTCGTCAGGATAACCTTTAGCAATTTTTTTCTCTATTTCTTTGTCTAATATGTCGTATTCATCTTTACTTTCCCACCAACCATGTTCTAGTCGAATGGCATCTTTTACTGTACCATCGGTGATAATTCTTGTGTTAAATTTAGTCTTAAATTCTAATTCGGGAATTAGCAGATAATTGCGTGGTTTACAATATTCGTTTAACAGTCGTTCAAAGGCGTTACGAATGCTTTTTTCATTGCGAGATCCACCATATTGAATGATTTTTTGGACTTCTGCTTGGTATTGAGTAACAAGTAATTTGGACATAATAGTAGACTCCCGCAACGGATGTATTAACGCAAGTTGCTAGTTATTTACATAAAGGTATGTAGTTGGGCTTTAGCCCTTTTATGCCAGGTTTTATAAGAGGGCTAAAGCCCAACTACGTACAAAGAATAAGACTAGTTTATAACTAGTAACTTGGGGTATTATGGATGAAGGGCGGGTTTTGATTGCAATATTGTTTGTGGGAATTCAAAGATTTTGGCTAAACCCGCCCCTACAGATTTCGATCGATCGCTGGCATATAACTGTTAATTGTATCGCAGTTATCAGGTAAAATATTTAACAAAAATAACGGCACAAATTCCTACCTGTAATCTTTAGAAAAACTTAAGATTTTTGGTAAGAATTAATGCCGATCGCAAATCCAATCAACCAAATACCAGTATAAAATTAGCGACTAAAACAGAGCATTCGCCCCAATTTCATTCTTAATAATATTCGCGATCGCCCTCTTCAGGACAATAACTAGGGCAAAAATCTTCTCTGAGATCGGGCTGGCTTCTTTCACGCCCAAAGCCGAAGTTACCAGCAGCCCGAAACCTAGCCCGACAGCCATTTTCTACCCAGACAAAACCATCTTCAAAACCCCAGTTACCCTCACAAATTGCATTGGAATACTCTTTATCTAAAACCACACCTTTGCGAGTATCCAAAGAACAAGTTGCAGGTTGGTAATCAATACTTTGGCAAACAGTGGTAGTTTGAGCATGAGCAGGTTTAACTGCTACTAAGGTAGCAGCGATCGCGATCGTCCCAGCTGTACCCAAAGCTACTTTTGAACAAAAGTTAATCATCAACTTAAACTCCTTTAGCAAAATCTGCCCCTACCCTTAACCGATCCGGGTTATTGCAGAATTTCCCTGTGTCAGGAGTAATTTCAGGAAATTGGCAAAAAAAAACCGAACTACGAATATTAATTCACAGTTCGGACTAGAGCAAGATTTTTAATTGAGCAAGAAAATACTATCTACCGACACCTACATAATGGAAACCAGCAGCTTGTAGAGCTTTGCGATCGAGGAAATTCCGTCCATCAATCATGATCGGAGAGTGCATTAATTTCGCCATTTTAGCGTAATCTAAAGTCAGGAACTGCGCCCAATCAGTGATTAAAACTAAAGCATCACAACCATCAGCTAACCGTTCGGGATCGGTTTCCACAATTACACCAGTTAAACCGTGACGCAAACCAGTTTGAGAAACCAAAGGATCGTAAGCTTTAACTTTTGTTCCCAAGCGGTTTAATTGTTCGATGATATTCAGTGCAGGTGCATCGCGCATATCATCAGTATCAGGTTTAAAAGTCAAACCTAATAAACCAACAGTTTTACCTTTGAGGATTTTCAATTCTTGCTGTAATTTTTCCACAGCAATTAAACGCTGACGTTGGTTAACACTGACAGCAGCTTTTAACAGATGTGCTTCATAACCGTAATCATCAGCAGTATGAACCAAAGCTGAGACATCTTTCGGGAAGCAAGAACCACCCCAACCAATTCCCGCTTGCAGGAATTTGCCGCCAATGCGAGAATCTAAACCAATACCTTTGGCAACTTGGGTAACGTCAGCACCAACGCGATCGCAAATATTTGCTACTTCATTAATAAAGCTGATTTTAGTTGCTAAGAAAGCATTCGCCGCATACTTAATCATCTCTGCTGAGTTGATATCCGTTTTCACCACTGGTACTGGTGGTAAAGATGGATCTTCGGCATACTTGCGCTGTGTAATCGGAGTATATAGCGCTTCCATCATTGATAATGCTCTTTCGCTATTGCTTCCTAAGACAATGCGATCGGGATTAAATGTATCATAAACCGCCGAACCTTCCCGCAAAAATTCTGGGTTACTTACTACATCAAATTCCGCTGCAATCTTTTCTACTTCTTCATCGCTGACAACGCCACCAGCACCGACGAGTACTTTTTGCCGTTCTTTAATTCCATCCATGACAATCATCCGCACCCAGTCACCAGAACCAATCGGTACGGTAGATTTATTCACAATTACTTTGTAGCCATCATTAAGATTAGCGCCAATTCCTCTAGCTACTGCTTCTACATAACGAGTATCACTTTCACCCGTAGGTAGAGGCGGAGTACCAACCGCAATGAATAAAATTTCTCCATGATTAACACCAGCAGCTAAATCAGAAGAAAATTCTAATTTTCCTTCTTTAGCCGCAGATTGCATTAATTCAGACAGTCCCGGTTCAAAAATTGGCGACTGTCCCGACTTCATTAACTTAACTTTTTCTTCGTTGTTATCGATGCAGATTACATCATGTCCGATATGTGCCAAACAAACGCCTGTGACTAAACCGACGTATCCGGTACCAATTACACAAACACGCATATTACCTATTCCTCAAAACAAATTTTACAGAGTAAATCATCAGCCTTAGTCAAATTGGAAAGCCAACGTAAGAATTGTTGGCATGGCGATAAAGCTTATTTCGGTATCCAGTGGGAATTGTCCTGTTCAGGACTTATTTATAATACCCAGACCATCAAATCCGATCGCTATCGTCGCAAATTTATTTACTAACAGCTGAGGCTGGAGAATTGTAGATGCGATCGCGAAAATCTTCTATAGTTAGCTTCAAACCTTCTTGCAGCGGGATAGTAGGTTCCCATCCCAACCAAGTTTTAGCTTTAGTAATATCCGGTTGTCTTTGTCTGGGATCATCCTGTGGTAGAGGTTCGTACTTAATATCTGCATCCGGGTTAACCATTTGCTGAATTTTTTGTGCTAACTCTAAAATAGTATACTCGTCTGGATTTCCCAAGTTTACCGGGCCTGTATGCTCTCCATTCATCAACCGCATCAGTCCTTCTACTAAGTCTGAAACATAGCAGAAACTCCGGGTTTGCGAACCAGTACCGTAAACTGTTAAAGGAATTCCCCGCAAAGCTTGAACGACAAAGTTACTTACTACCCGACCATCATTTTCCAGCATTCTCGGGCCGTAAGTGTTGAAAATCCGCGCCACCCGAATTTCCACATCGTTTTCCCGGTGATAGTCAAATGCTAATGTTTCGGCAATTCGCTTACCTTCGTCGTAACATGAGCGAATCCCGATCATATTTACATTCCCTCTATATTCTTCTACTTGGGGATGCACTTCTGGATCGCCGTATACTTCTGAGGTGGAAGCTAAGAGAAATCTTGCTTTCACCCGTTTGGCTAAACCCAACATATTGATTGTTCCCATCACATTTGTTTTTACCGTCTTGATGGGATTGAATTGATAATGTACGGGAGAAGCTGGACAAGCTAAGTGATATATTTGATCTACTTCTAACCGAATGGGTTCAGTAACATCGTGGCGAATCAGTTCAAAATATGGATGATCTAACCACTTAAGCAAATTGCGTTTATCTCCGGTATAAAAATTATCTAAGCACAATACTTCATGACCTTGTGCCATTAAGCGATCGATAAGATGGGAACCTATAAATCCGGCTCCACCTGTTACTAAAATTCTCATAGTTTCTCAGCAAGCGGTAGGTTATTTTAGGCAGTTAAGACCGCTGTTACAACTATAACTCCAGAAACACCGCTCAGTCTATAATTATCTTTAACCTCAAAGATAGTAGTAGAGCTTGGAATCGCTTTATCTTTATGGATTCTCTAGTGTAACTGCTGTCTTTGTTCCATCAAAATTAACTGCTTTAGTAGAAAGATTAGCAGATTATTTAGCAAAAAGTTACTTTTATTCATCCAATTCATTAAATCTTTATCAGACAGTGAGAGCAACTAACAACTTCTTCATACTTCTTGATAATTCTTACGTTAATGATGATTAAGTGATAAAATTCTAAAGAATTAGAAATGAAAACAGATGACTTACTTAGTGAGCCTCTGCTTTCATTTTTATTGCCTAATTCTCACTTATTCTTTATCCAAGCGTAACACTGCCATAAAAGCTTCTTGGGGTACATCTACTGTACCAATTGCTTTCATGCGTTTTTTACCCTTAGCTTGTTTTTGCAGCAACTTCTTCTTCCGGGAGATATCACCACCATAACATTTAGCCAAGACATCTTTTCGCAATGCGGGAATATGTTCGCTAGCAATTACTTTACTACCAATAGCGGCTTGCAAAGGAATTTTAAACTGATGACGGGGAATCAATTCTTTTAACTTTTCCACCAAAGCTCGACCGACATAATAAGCTTTATCTCGGTGAACAATCATCGCCAAAGAATCTACTGGATCGCCATTGATCAAAATATCCAAACGTACCAAGGTATTCTCGCGATAACCAATTAAATGATACTCCATGCTGGCATAGCCGCGCGATCGGGATTTCATTTGATCGAAAAAGTCAGTCACCACCTCCGCCAAAGGCAACTCATAACTTAAAGTTGTCCGTCCTAAAGTCAAGTATTTCATATCTTTGAAAACACCGCGTCGGCTTTGACCTAATTCCATCAAAGTTCCGACATACTCTTCCGGCGTAATCATATCTACTTGCACGTAAGGTTCCTCAATTTTCTCCCGATATTGCGGGTCTGGCAAAGTGCTAGGATTATCGATTAATAACACTTCTCCTTTGTTAGTTGTGACTTGATAAACTACCGAAGGAGCGGTAATAATTAAATCCAGATTGTATTCTCTTTCCAGCCTTTCTTGGACAATTTCCATGTGTAATAAACCCAAGAAACCGCAACGGAAACCAAAACCCATTGCACTAGAAGTTTCCGGTTCATAAGACAAAGCGGCATCATTTAACTTCAGCTTTTCTAAGGCTTCGCGCAAATCAGGAAATTGATCGGCATCGGTGGGAAACATTCCACAAAATACCATTGGTTTAGCTTGAGCATAACCGGGTAATGGTGCAGTTGCCGCCGGATTTGCTAAAGTAATTGTGTCACCCACACGGGCATCTTCTACCGCTTTAATGGCAGCTGCTAAATAGCCTACTTCTCCCGCATGGAGATCGTCAACGCGAATTTGGTTAGGAGAAAGTACGCCTAATTCGTCAAGTTCATATTCTTTGCCACTTGCCATTAAGCGAACGCGATCGCCATTTTTCAATTTCCCATCCATCACCCGGAAATAAACAATTACCCCCCGATAACTGTCATAATAACTGTCAAAAATTAACGCCCGTAAGCGTTCGTTAACAGTATCTTGAGGTGGGGGTACTAAATGGACGATCGACTCTAAAATATCCTCAATTCCCAACCCTTCTTTTGCTGAAGCTAAAATCGCCCCACTACAATCTAAACCAATCACCTCTTCAATTTCTTTTTTTACCCGTTCCGGTTCCGCACCAGGTAAATCAATTTTATTCAAAACTGGAATAATTTCCAGATTACTTTCTAGCGCCAAATAAACATTAGCCAAGGTTTGTGCTTCTACACCTTGAGAAGCATCCACCACTAACAGAGCTCCCTCACAGGCGGCGAGACTCCGCGACACCTCATAAGAAAAATCCACATGACCGGGAGTATCAATTAAATTGAGAACGTAATCTTGCCCGTCCTTTGCTTTATAATTCATCCGGGCAGCTTGCAGCTTAATAGTAATGCCTCGTTCTCTTTCCAGTTCCATATTATCGAGGAACTGTTCCTTCATATCTCGTGCAGCTACCGTTCCGGTAGCCTGTAATAGACGGTCTGCCAAGGTTGACTTACCGTGGTCAATGTGGGCAATAATACAAAAATTCCGAATTCGAGAAACGGGCACGTCAGTCATAAACTTAGCTCAAAGATGGGGCGCAGAACTTCAATCAAAAAATCGATATCTTGCTGAAGATATTTTAATATTGAACTAGGGCAACGTGACAGAAATAGGTATGGACGCAATTGCTAACAGGCTATATTGACACTCTCACCGCACTGCGCTACGCTGTGGCCGGAGATTCTTGTTTCATCGAGCGCCGCTTTCTAGCACCAGTATCTCTACTTTTACGCTTCGAGTCTTACGCCCTCTCCACAAGCTTGGATTCCTGTGTGTCCCACAGTATTTGTTGACATAATTCTAATGCCCTCTTCCCTAATAATTAAAGTCAACGACTCTCTCACGAGAGCCGTTGCTCTCCAAAACCGTACTTGATACTTTTCGCATCATACGGCTCCTCAGTGAAATAGTGTTTGTCACACAAACGTCATTACCAGCATATCGTTAACC
>NZ_JBHFNQ010000096.1:0-1651 GCF_041929345.1 Floridaenema aerugineum BLCC-F46 | reverse complement strand
CATGGTTGGATTACCGACAATTAAATTTTGGAAACTCTTTTCTCCTGCACCTCTGCTTTGCTGCATTTCTGCTTTTTTAGCATGAGTTAATTCTAAGACTTGAATTGAGGGTGCGGTGAGAATTGTATGTTTTTCGATTAAATGTTTGCCAATTTCGTCTTGTAAAGCGACGAAGGGAACTAAGAATAACGCTGATTGGGGAACGAAGATAACATGATTATTGGGATCGGTTGGGAGTAAATCGGCTATTGGTTTGATTAGTATGTAGTGGAGTTTTTGCAGGCGTTGTTTTTCGTTAACTCCGGGTTTGAGGGCGATGATTGCAGTTGCACGACCTCTGACACCAATAGAGTCACGAGTGTTAATAACAAGTTCTGCCAGGGAAGTGTTTTGTTGTTGCCATAAAGGTTTGAGATCGACTTTGCGGAAGTTGACTTCACCTGTGGGTTTGATTACCCAAATGTAAAGTTCTGATTCTTCGATTTGTCTTTTGCCTTGAATTTTGAAGTCATCAAAAATAATGGAATATTGTACTAAAGTCGCATTTTGCTTTTGGGCAATTTGTTTAATTTGCTCAATTGTTGGTTTTAAAGATGCAGCAGGGATGATTTCTTTGGGGTTGGCTGAAAGTCGCCTGGTGAGTAATTCGACAAAAGCTCTGCCTCTACCTCGTTCGGAAATTTCTAATGCTGTTGTGGTTTTATTTTGGGCAATTAGGACTTTTTGTAAAATGCGATAGGTGTTAGCTTGTTCCTCAAATATAGACACTTTGTTAGCATCGTCGTCACCTAATCTCTCTCGTAGAGATTCACTCACTTCAATTCCTTGGAATAGGATTTTCTCTGCTTCTGCTAAACTTCCAGAGTTGTAGAGAGCTAGACCCAAATTAGTTAAAGTTGATCTTTCACCGTTGCGATCGCCAAGTTCCCGGAAAATAGCTAAACTCTGCTGGGAGTAATCAATCGCTTTGCGGTAGTCTCCCAGAGAATTGTAAGCAACACCCAGACTTCCCAGTGCATTTCCTTCACCGTTGCGATCGCCAATTGACCGTGCAATCGCTAAAGTCTGTTGGTAGTACTCAATCGCCTTGCGGTAGTCTCCCAGAGAACGGTAAGCAACACCCAGATTTCCCAGTGCTGCTCCTTCACTTTTGCGATTGCCAATTTCTCGTGCAATCGCTAAACGCTGCTGCTGGTAATCGATCGCCTTGCGGTAGTCTCCCAAGGAACGGTAAGCTTCACCCAGATTTCCCAGTGCATTTCCTTCACTCTCGCGATCGCCAATCTCTCGTGCGATCGCTAAACTCTGCTGGTAGTACTCGATCGCCTTACGGTAGTCTCCCAGGGAATAGTAAGCAAGACCCAGATTTCCCAGAGATTGTCCTTCACCGTTGCGATCGCCAATTTCTCGTGCAATCGCTAAACTCTGCTGCTGGTACTCGATCGCCTTGCGGTAGTCTCCCAGGGAATAGTAAGCAAGACCCAGATTTCCCAGAGATTGTCCTTCACCGTTGCGATCGCCAATTTCCCGATAAATAGCTAACGCCTGTTGCCAAGACTGCAATGCTTCTCTAAATTTACTTGTTTGAAACTGCTGAATCCCTTGCTGAAAAAGTCGATCTGCCTCAGCTTTACGAGGGTTATTTTGTTGT
>NZ_JBHFNQ010000095.1:0-39664 GCF_041929345.1 Floridaenema aerugineum BLCC-F46 | reverse complement strand
AAGCTGTAACTCTTGTGGGGTGGGCATCCTGCCTGCCCCACAAGAAAGCTGTAACTCTTGTGGGGTGGGCATCCTGCCTGCCCCACAAGAAAGCTGTAACTCTTGTGGGGTGGGCATCCTGCCTGCCCCATCCTCAGATAACTATTATCACTTTATTTATTTGCACCTACTTACAATGGCGGTAGGTTGGGGCGTTGAGGCAATAGTTGAATAATTCTCTCCAATAGCTGTTTGAGTTTGACAGGTTTAGCTAAGTAATCGTTTGCGCCAGCACTTAGACACTTTTCTAAATCTCCTGGCATTGCTAAAGCGGTTAAGGCAATTATCGGAATCGAACTAGTTTGGATTTCGGCACGAATTTGACGAATCGCTCCTAATCCATCCATTTCTGGCATTTGAATATCCATCAAAATAATATCAGGTTGGTGCTGTTTTGCCATTTGCACAGCTTCTAAACCAGTGCGGGCAAGGATGACTTGAAAACTATGACCTTCCAAGAAATTTAACAGGGTTGTGATATTAGCTTCATTGTCTTCTGCTAATAAGACTTTGGGAGATTGGGCTGATTCTGTCGCAGCAATGATCAGGGCAGTTTCTGGACTGGGGGGGTGAACATTGGCAAACAGTCGATTCAACGCTTGATAAAACTTTTGCCGCGACAGGGGTTTTAGGAGATGTTCAATTGCGCCCATTTCTAGGCTACGCGATCGCTCATCCACCACCGAAATGACAATAACAGGAATAGATTTAGTCTGGGGATGAGCTTTTAACTCGGTCAATACTTCCCATCCCGAACAATCTGGCAGCAAAATATCTAATACAATCACATCCGGCTTGACTCGTAATGCCACATCCAATGCACCATTCCCAACTGGATGAATGACACTGATTGCGCCTAATTCAGCCAAATATCGTTTAATTTGGCTGGCAGCTGCACCGGAATCTTCTACCACTAATGCTTGCTGGATGCCTTCCGACAATAAGGTTTCTGGTAATCGAAAGTCATCTTGATTGGCAGGATGCCAAGGTAACAACACTGTAAAGCAACTGCCTCGTCCCACTTCACTTTCAACCCGGGTGCTGCCCCCATGCAGATCGACAATTCGTTGGACGATCGATAATCCCAGTCCGGTGCCTGCATAGCGTCGAGATAGGGAACTATCTAACTGAATAAACGGCTGAAAAATCTGATTCAGATGTTCTGGAGGAATGCCAATGCCGCTATCCTTGATTCGGAATTCAACCGCTTGTGCTTCCGAGTTCATTTTGACCTCAAGCTCGACACGCCCCCCATCGGGTGTAAATTTCACTGCATTGCTGAGTAAATTGACTAATACCTGAAGTAATCGGCGTTCATCTGCCTCAATCTCGGAAATGTTTGGCTCAATTTCGCAGGTTAACTGAATTTTTTTGTGTCGAGCTTGCTCTTTAACAAACTTGAGACTAGATGTACAAACTGAATACAATAGAACCGAATTGAACTCAAGCTCCATTTTGCCCGACTCAATTTTGGAGAGGTCTAAAATATCATTAATTAGTGCGAGTAAGTGTTGTCCGCTCTGTTCAATGGTCTGGATAAACTGGCGTTGTTGATCGGTTAAACTGCCAAACAATTCTTCCAATAACATTTCAGATAATCCCAAGATTGAGTTGAGCGGAGTCCGCAACTCATGACTCATGTTGGCAAGAAACTCGTCTTTGAGTCGGGCGGCTTTGGCTAATTCTGCATTGGCTAAACTGATCCGCTCGCTACTATGGCGCAGTTGGGCTTCTGCTTCCTTGAAGAGGGTAATATCGCGCCCTACTGTTTGAAATTCCGTAAATTGCCCTTGTTCATCAAACAACATCCGGTTGATCCACTGAGTCCAGCGAATCTCTCCGTTGACTACGACACGGTTTTCGATCGTCACAGTCGGATTTTCGGCACTCATGGAGTTGACCAACTGAGCCACCTTTTCTCGGTCTTCTTCAAAGATCACAGGGTTGTAACTCTTACCAAGAACCTCTTCTAATTTCAGCCCAAAGTAACGACAAAAAGCAGTATTGGCAAACACAATGGTGGTATCGGGCAAATAACGGGCAATCAGTTCGGTTTGATCTTCAACAATGGCGCGATAACGAGCTTCACTCTGCTGTTCTAGTTGGGTGTAGGCATTGGCTTGCTGGAGTGCTATTCCCAAGTGAACGGCAAGTTGTTGCAGTAACTCAATTTCCATTGTTTGCCACGATCGCACAGCCGCACAGTGATGGGCAATCAGCAGTCCCCACAACTGGTCATCTCGGAGAATTGGCACTACTAAATTTGCCCGTACCTGAAACTGCGCCAAAAATTCCACATGACAGGGGGTAAGATTACCGTCATAAATATCCGACTTTGCCATTACCCGTCCTTGCCGATAAGGTTCTATATAACCTTTGGCAAAGCAAGGATCGTAGATGTTGCTAAACAGAACGGCTCGCCATGCTGAGTCAACTGATTCAGCAACCACAACACCATTGCCATCCGATGTTAACTGAAAAACAATGACGCGATCGGTCCCCAGAAACTGCCGCACTTCGGTTACGGTTGTCTGGAGAATTTCATTGATTTCTAGGGATTGGTGAATTTGCTGGCTGATGCGTCGAGTCATTCGTTCTCGTTCCAGCTGCTGTTGAAGCTGAGTGTGCAGATTGACGGTAGCAATTGTTCGACTGATCGATAGGCGCAACTCTTCCGGGGTAATCTTTCCCTTCACAAGGTAATCCTGTGCGCCTGCTTTGATCGCTTGCAGGGCGATCGCTTCATTCCCCACCCCCGTAACAAGGATTACAGGTAAGCAAGGCTGTTGAACTGAAGATTGCAGCCTGCTTAAAAATTCTAGTCCATCTAAGTCGGGCAAGCGGTAATCGAGCAATACAGCGTCCGGTCGGTGCTGCTGCCAAAGTTCGAGTCCCTCCTCTGCCAAGGATGCTTCCAGGATGGTGTAGGAATATTCGCGATCGCGCCACAAATACCGTCGATAAAGTTCCAGGTCTTCTGGTGAATCTTCAACTATTAAAATGGTGCGCGAGGGCTGAGTCATAACTAATCATCTGGATGGTTCGGCAGTGTTGTCACTTATAACCAATACTCTATCAGTATATAGATATCTAATTTGAGTTGAGCTAAGTTGTTGGGCTGTATGATGTACCTTTACTTTTTGCCTCCTCCATGTTTCTCTTTAATTCGTTCAATTTGCACTTGAAATTCTGCCGCTTTTTCGGGATTAATCATCGAAACATAGTTAGCAAAACCTTGAATGGAAGCGAGTAAATTTCCCGAATGCCCCCAATGTTTACCATCTAAACCATCTTTTTCTATTTGATACAAAGTGGCGCGAAAACGTTTCAATATTTTTTTATCAACATTGAGTTTAGAGTTAACTACTACTCCGGTAACATCTTGCTGATTAGTATTCCGCATGATGCGGGTTTTCTCTTCATTAATCACAAACCCTTCATGATCGACAATTGATTCAGTACGTCTTAAAATATTACATATATGTCGGCTAAATTCGCCAGAAGTGGAAAAGGTTAAATCGTCAGCGTAACGAGTGTAGACAAAACCCAATTTTTCTGCCATCTGTTCGAGACGGCGATCGAGCCTCCGACACATTATATTAGTAATAGCTGGGCTTGTGGGTGCGCCTTGGGGTAAATGTCTTTCGCTAAGTGCTACATAATAAGTTTTCCCATCTAATTCTACTTCGGCAACTTCCGGTTCTGTACAAATTAAACCAAAGATTGTCGCCGCAATATCTGAGTAACCTAATGATTGAAAAAGTCCTTTGACTCGCTTGTAGGAAATTGAGGGAAAGAAGTCTTTTAAATCAAAATTAATAATAACTTCTGCACCGAGATGAGGTTGGGCGTTAGTAACAATAGAATAACCTGGACGAAATCCATGTGCAGCATTGTGCAGGGGAACTTTTTCGAGTATATTAGTTAGTATCCAATGCTGGGCTTTTTTTAAGCGAGGCATGGGGGCGGAAATAATGCGATCGCCTCTCGTTTTTTTCGGGATTTTGAATCGCACATAATGAGTAATTAGCGATGTTTTCCGAGAAAAGGAGAGAAAGCGCAATTCTCCAATACTAATTCCCATTGCATTGGCGATTTCTTGAGCGGTATTATAAGCAGGTAAACCGTAACTTTCTAGTCTTTCTTGATTGTATTCAGTATCGTTTAATCCCGCAGAAACTTTATCGCCTAAATAAACAATTTCCTGTGCTTTTCTTTGTCGCCAAGCTTGTGCCCTTTCTTGTCTTTCTCTTTCTCGGCGTTCTTTATTTTCCTGCCGTTTTCGCTTTGATTCTTCTAAACGTTGTAGGTAAGCTTGTTTTTTGAGATATGTTTCATTATGTATTTGACGATTTTGGCGATAAAGTTCACTAAGTTCTCGTTCTATTTCGCCACGTCTGCGAATTTCATCAGCTGGATCGGTTGGTAATTCTCCTTCTGCGGGCCAAAATCCCAAGCGAATCATTTCTTCTAAAATTACTTCTTCTCTGGAAGTTTGGCGGATGCGATCGTATAATTCTTGGCGAGTTCTCGGTTGTTGCTCAGTCATATCATTTTAGCTTAATTTAGCAGATTTTTTTACATTTTATGTACCAGCCACAAAGCCAAATTCCGCATATAAGTATGCACATCTTCCAAAGCACGAGGTTCGGTTTTCATAGTATTTCCCGGAGGTTCATCTACAAAGCTAGGACAACCCATATCCGCATCCCAATTATAATCACAAAAATGGTGAAAAGTTGATTCTGCTACTCCACGCCCCAGTTGATTTCCTTCAGAATCTTTGACACTTTCAAAAGCTACAGCTAAGTTAAACGTGCGCCCTGAAACCAAACTTTTACCCATAGCTATTACCTTACCATTCGTTGCATCTGGCGCAACTCCCACAGCGCCTTCGTGAGGATGGGCGGGGAAAATTTCAATGATTCCTGAAGGCGAATCGGGATTTTTTAATAGTTCATGAATGGGTGCAATAGGCGTAATTTTTTGATAGTCGCCGTTGCGTCCAGAGTGATAGTTAGGCCAAGAAATATAACTAGTATAAATATCATCGACACAGCGCCGAGTTTCATCTGGATCGGGGTTTTTGGTTTGGAAATAATGGGCAACACCAATTATCGGAATTTCGCAAATAGAACAACCCAAATCTTGATGATCTCGCGTTGCTAAAATTCCTCCACCACGCTTATTAAATGCCTCAATCCCGGCAATATCTTGCTTGGTTAAACCATCACCCACATCAACAGCAAATAACCATAATTCATCAAAATCCGAATTACCCAAATTGCTTAAAACTGGGTCATTTCCTTGGGCATCAGATTCTCTGTCTCTTGCTGTTACTTGAAACAGATTATTTCCGGCTTCATCTTTGACAGAGGCGAGGTAATCTCTTAATAGCGAGAAACGGGCAATACTCCAATCATCTTCAGTCGTGGAAATGGTAGTTTGCAACAGAATTTTAATTGGTTTACTCATAACCTCTGCCACCCAAACTGATTGAATTAAGCAAAAAATAAAACGCTATTACCAGTAGGTTTCCCCTTCGTAAACATCTCAGGACTAGATCGCTCAACTCCAGCCTATACCAGGTACTATCGCTCATTAGTTTCACAGAAACCAAACCGTAATAGCGATAGTACCTGAGTATAGGCACAGTCAAGAGCGGGCTAGTGATGCGTGGGCGGACTAAGCGCAAGGACAGCGATCCACTGTCCAGAATGCAAGGCTGTTGGTGCCTACTGGTATAGCGCATTTGAAATTTACCTGCGTTGACGAAAGTGATGTGTTCTTAAAGCCAAAATGTGTTCACATGGCCCTTTGAACAACTTATTTTGTAAGTGCCAATTGCAGGTACATTCTGCTTGAATTATACGCTGATCTGAGTCGATCGTCAAAGATGGATTATATACATTTCCCTTATCTTTAACGACACCTTGCAAAATCAAAGAAGAAGCAGCATCGCCAGTACAAGAAGTAACTTCGATCGCATTTTGACTTAAAAAACGAGTCGCTTTTTCTTCTCTTTCATTAGCAAAACGTAACTTATCCATTGGTAGAGGTTCGCGACTTAATTCCCGCACTCGATATACTTGTTTGTTTAAGTCAAAAATTGCACTGCCAGCTTGCGTGTAAATACTTAAGGCACCGAGAACTAGAGATCGATCGAGGTTCAAGCGACGGGCAAGTACATCTGGCGCTTCTGCCCAATTTTGCTTTAAAGCATTGAAAATTTGTTGTTTTGTCAGGTTATCGACTTCGGCGCGAGGTGCCATCAAGTCAAAGTTGCCCGCTTGCGCCCAATCGTTTGTTGTCCATCCCGACAAACCCAAGGTAAAGGACAAATCGCCCAAATCTGCAACATAAAAGGAAGGCATCCCCGTACCGAGTAGGTGAACGGTAAACTTTTTGGCAATGGGAATCAAGCGTTCCAAGATGTGCAAGCGACGACGACCCCAAACGCGAATGGTTTGTTCTTCATTTCCCAAGTAGGGAGAACGGGAACAGACAACCTCAATATTCCAAGGTTCAAACACGACTCGCACAGGTTGTCCCGGTGTCAAATGATACCTCATGCCTCTTGGCCCTTGTTTTTCTTTATGTCGCCGCAAAACAAAACAAAGGTTGTGAATATCCATCGGGTGTAAATCGAATTTTGTGGCGGGTAAAGACATGGCGGAACTTACTTGTAAAAAACCCCTTACCCAGCTATCTGGTAAATCGATTTTGACTTCTTTAAATGATTCTTCGTTAGTAGTTTGAACTTCAAAACCGGAAGGATCAACTTCTAATTTTGTTGTCTTGTAATTGCGGATTTTTTGAAATTCGTTGTACAAATCGTGAGAGTAATCAATATTAGTTGTTCCGCAAGCAAATTCATCGATACTTTTAAACACTTCGTAACTTGCGCCGAGTCGCCCATAACTTGATTCATCGACGCTGAAACATTCAAAAAATATCTCGTCTGGGTGAACTGTAATTACTGGATCGAAGAGAAAGTAAATGTCTAATTGTTTGCGGAAGACGTATTGGCGAAATTTTTCTCTTGCATCATAGTATGGTTTGAGACGTTGATAGTGGCGATCGCTTAAATTTTTCAATTCCGTCTGCAATTCCTGCATTCGGTTCACAATTTCTTGCCTTTGTACTGCTACTTTTTGCCAGTCAATTTCTAACTGTTTCGCGGCCCATTCTTTATATGCGGTTTTATCTTTTGGTTTGAAACGCAAGTCGGAAACAACTACGTCATGTAAGGCGCTAATTGCTTCTCGAAAAGCGATGTTTTGGCGCAATTCTCCGATGAAAAAGGTAGGTTCGCGCTTGGTGTCGGGGGAGAATGACATCTGAGTGCGATCGCCCCTATCCACAACAGCAGTACTTCCCTTATAAGCGTAATTTACTTCCATAGCAATTGTTATCCTTGAATAATTACAGTGTAACGATAATTTTTTTTAAACCGCAAAGGACGCAAAGGACGCAAAGAAAGAAATGATGAGAGGTGATCATTTTAAGATTTAAAGAACTTTAAGTTCCATCTGCGTTCATCTGCGTTCATCTGCGGTTTTAAATTCCTTGACTAAAATTGGTAATTCTAAATCTGGATAAGTGCGTTTGATGTTTACCATACATTCGATCGCAGCTGCCTTATCAGCTATTACCATTGTTGCAGATTGTCGGGTCATTATTTCTGCTACTACGGTAGCAGCTTCCAAACTCTTTTGCGCCTCCCCATTCAAAAAAGCAAAAATCCGTTTTTTCGCTACGCTTCCCCGATTCACCAAAGATAAAACTGTGATAAAATAAGGTGTTAATTCCTCCAATTTTTCTGGATCGTTAACAGCGTAATTCTCCAAATAGTTGGTTACAAATAACTGCATATCTGTTGCTGGATGTTCGCTGAATTTCAGCAAATATTCTTGTCTGTCAGCTTCTTGAAAATAGCGAGTTACCAAATTTCGCCCAAAACTGCGAACTTCTTCTTTGATGCTATCGCAGAGAGTAATTAACACGCTGGGTGTCAAATCTTCCGCAGTAAAGAAAGTGTTGAATAAGCGAAAACCAAACTCTTGAGTATCTTCCCATTTACTCTCAACTATTCGCACTCCCGACAACATTTCTGCTTCATTTCCCCGGAAGCGAGGCAAGTTTTTCAGAAATATTTCTCTCGCCGCTTCTCTCACAGACAAAATTTCATTATCCGCCAGCTTAACTATTTCCATTGTCTCAAATTCTTCTGCCCAATTATCAGCATTGGTGATGATTACATACCCTGCTAATTCCTGAGTTGCAGAAGATTTCGCTTTTAGCAATCTTAAAGCAGTATCTTTGCTAATATTTGTCATCCATTCTGGCAAATCTTCCTTCAAGAAACGAACGAGATATTGACAAACTTCTTCTTTTGTTTTCGACAGCATTAAAACATCGATCGTTTCTGTTGCTAATCTAGCGGCGAAGTCAGAATGATCTGCGGCGAGTCGGCGAATAACTGGGCGAATGGCGTTACGAATATCAGCTAATTCATGAGTTGCCATTGCCATCAGCAATGAATACTGATTTAATAAAGTAGAATCGGGAAGTTGTCCAAAAATTCTAATTCCAAGTCCGCGAATTGATTCGTATTCTGAGACAATTAAAGAATCGATTAACCCGGGTGGTAAATTTTCAGCTGAAGTTTCATGATTTACGAGAATTCTTGCGCCTAATTCTTGCACTTCTAATACAGGATGTCTCAGCAAATCTTGAATAATTGACATTCCCAAAGTGCGTAATTGAGGAGTAAAGCAAGTTAGGAGAGTTTCCGCGATGTCTTTTGCTTTTTCCCCTGCGTCGTTGGGTAATGCTAATACTTCGGTGATGATTTTAACGATTAAAAATTTTGCTGCATTCTCATCCAGAATTGAAGAATTGAGGAGTTGACGGGCGAATTGGCGAGTATCAGCAAAAGGATTAGTGACTAAAGCAGTGATAAAATTAGCATCAGCGAGAAAAGGTTCTCTGGTTTCTTCAATCCAGCGAAATGTTGCCGTTCTTGCTTCAGGAATTACACAACTCGCTAGGGCTAAAACTAATTCTAAATTAGGTGCGGCAGAGTTGTAAAGACTTTGGGCTAATTCAAAGGCAAATCTTGCTGTGATTTCATAAGGTTTATTCAGTAATTTAATGATTGTTGCTGTGTCTAACTCTGTGCAAAACTGAGAACATTCGCGCAATGCTTTGATGGCGAATTGATGTACTGGTTGGCAATTACTTTCTAATAATAAATTCAACAATTCTGTGGGTTGTTGTTCCCAAAGTTTCGGGAAAGCTTCTTCCCGCACATTTGGTTCTTCATCTCCTGGTTCATAGTTTTCTTTACATAACCACGCTTTGTTATTTTCTCTGTATTCATAACGGGGGCTGTTCTCATAAAGGATGTGATTAAATGTGAGATATCCAGCGTAGATGTCCCAGCTTTTACTAATAGTAACGGTTTGCCAATTATTGTTGAACCTTTGCCATCGTGAAAAATTTGTTTGTTTCGCTGGTTGTGCATCATTATCAGAATATTGTAAGAGAATGCTAGCAGCAATTTTTACATAGTTTTCATCGCCTCTTTCTCCTAATTCTTTAAGTGTGCGCCACACTCGTTTCCGCAAATAATCACGGGTAACACCACTATAAGCAACTTTTGATTTAGGACTTTTTAGTTCGTCTCTATAATATTGCCATTTGTTATTTTCTGCGTCCCGAAATCCGCCCCATTTTGCGTGGCTAAATTCGCTAGTTTCTTTTTCTAATCGATAAGCTATAAGCGCAAAAACTTCTGCATCTAAGCGATATTCAGCTATTTTGAAAATATGGCGAATTTGTTTGAAATAGTTGGGTTTCAAGGGTGCGGTTCGGAGAATTTCTAAGAGTGCGGGACGGACATTTTCGTTATTAATTTGGTAGATTGTATCGAGGATGGTAAAACCTTGGTAATCGCAAGTTTTTAGATATTCGGTTAAGGCGTTGGTGAATTCGATCGCTGAACCATTTTTAGCTAATTCTTGTAATGGCGTTGGTAGTTCGGCTATTTTTTGCGATCGCAAATTCTCCTTTTCTATTTCCTCCGAAAGTTTAAACGCTGCTTCCCAAGAAATTCGCCGCACGAATTCGGGGTTTTGGGGATTTTGGTATAAGTTTTTCAGGGTGGTTAAGGCTGTGCGATCGCCACAGTTCCCCAATGCCCAAGCTATGCAATAATCTCTTAAAGGTTCCCCTGTGCCAATCAGTTTTAAAAGTTCGGGAACTGCTTCGGTAATTTTTAATTCTCCGGCACGCCAAATCACTCTTTCTAAAGGCCACTTTTTGTTAGATGGTGCAGCGAGTCGGGTTAAAATTGCCTGTTTTTGTGAGTCTGGATTTGGCGGATTAACTGTTTTTGGGGCAGGAGTTTCAGTAACTAGTGTGTTGCTAACATCTTGATAGCCTTTTTTAGTCTTTTCGTTGACTAATTTATCAAAGACTTTTTCCGCTTGGGCTAGAGTTACTGGTTGCTCGGTTTTGACTCCTTCTTTGAGGGTTGCACCTCGGCGACCGTAGCGGAAGTTTACCACGTATCGATCGCTCCCAACCAGACAAAGATCGACTTCATAAACTTTATCGGAAGTTCCTTCTTGGTAATGAAGCGTAGTTCTCTTAATTAATTGCATCGTGGTTCTTCCTGTGTCGAAAATCTTCCATCCCGCCAGGGGCTCAAGCCCCTGGCTAATAGCTTAAGTCCTCTGAAGAGGACTGAAAAGGCACTTTTAATCCAATTTAATGTAACGCAGATTAGATCCCCCCTAACCCCCCTTACCAAGGGGGGAACCAGATTCAAACTCCTTTCAAAGTCCCCCTTACTAAGGGGGATTTAGGGGGATCAAAATGTATAGGGTCATAACTAGCTATTTATATTAATTTAATTATTTTTGTAAACCGGGGATTTGATTCCCCGGTGGAATGCGTGTTTAACCTGCTGCCAAACTTTCGACGCTGAGTGGCACCAATTCTCCTTGGCGCGTGAGTCCTAATAACATGGGTTCTTGAGGTTGTATAAACTGTCCTGTAAGTACGCAGCGTTCTTCTTTTTGCGCTGTGGCGGGGATACTTGCCCTGATATCCAACTTGGAAAATTGGGGTTTGTAGGAACCTGATTTTTGTTGGACGTAATTCCAGAGAATTTCCCGGATTAGTGCCTGATATCCCTGATTGCCAGCCAGGTCTTTCAGTCTATCTTTCAATTCTCTCTCCAAGCGGATGCTGGTAACGTCCATTTCGGTGGTAGAGGTACGAGTTAGGGCTTGCATGAACTTTTCTCCAAAAAAGGGTGGACAAATCTATAATACAAGTGTAGTATTTAAAAAGTAAGATTTCTAAGATACAGCTTTCAAAAACTACTACTGTGATTCACCAACACTCTGTTTCCACTCAAATGCCTTCTTCCCCACGCTTCGACGGTGGCAACCAAGCCTCGTGGTGTGCTGGAATTGGTATAGGGGTGGATTATCTGTTGCGGGGAATCTATATTTTTGGAGAACGAGATTGGTCAAAAGATGGCGGATTTATTAATTTCGTCAGTCATCAATTTAATCTAAAAGCAAATTTACCGAGACGAAGCGGGAGGTACAGGCGCAGAATAACTGTACCTGCATAAACAAGAAGAACTAAGAAACCTTCTGACCCCCGCTTCTAACTAAAAAGAGGCGGGGGTTTTTAAATAAGGAGTTGAATCGTGACGATAGCTTCGCAACCGCAGATACGCAATCCAATGGATGTATTAGGACAGTCGGTGGTGGTTTTTTCCCAGAACTACTTGCCGATGAGTCGAGTCAATATTAAACGCGCAGTTGTTTTGCTGGTGAGTGGTAAGGCGGAACCTTTGGATCTGATTAAAGGAAATACTGTGCCGATTCGATCGCCTTCCCAAGTATTTCATATTCCACAGCAGATTCGTCTGACTGTCACCAGCAATGAACGATTGTGGAAAGTGCCTCCGGTGAATCGGCGTGAGGTTTTGCGGCGAGATCATTATAGCTGCCAATACTGCGGTAGCACTAAGAATCTGACGCTGGATCATGTGATTCCCCGATCGAAGGGCGGAAAACACAGCTGGGATAACGTAGTTATTGCCTGCGAAAGGTGTAATTCTCGAAAAGGCGATCGCACTCCTTTACAAGCGGGAATGCTATTGCGAAGTCAACCGAAAGCGCCTATGCACCCAGCAGTCACTTTTGCCGAACAGTTCTGGCGCGAACAGCAAGAAAATCTGGAATAAAAGCGGGAGAAACCCGATAATGCTGAAACTCACTTACACCGAAAATGGCTTTAATTTAGAGCGTCTGGCACAATCTCTAGAAGATTGGGTGACGACACGGGTGATTCTATCCCTCCGTGCTGGTTGGCATATTTGCGTTGAACCAAGCACTGCTTCGTTCTTGCTACCTGCCGATTTGCCAGGGATCGATCGTCTGGAAATTGAGGCAAGACGCGAAGATTCTGAAATTATCTCTGTAAGTGCTTGCGATGTCGATTATGTCGAAATTAGTTTGCGCGGCAGCTGGGTTTCGGCAACTTCTGAGTGTGATGAAGGTGTTTTTGTCGTCACGATGAGCGATCGAACTGAATTCTTTTTGTTTAAATTGTGGCAGCAAGCGCAAATTGTCGCTTCCTGCGTGAGTGAATAAAATCTCTTGTGGGGTGGGCATCTTGCCCGCCCTTTTTCTTAGCAATTATGTGGACATTCGCCGGATAATATTTCAGAATCATAGTGTGTCATAGCACATAGTAATCGCTTATGTCTATCAACCAAAATGTTGAAGAAATCAGAATCGATCTAAGACTAAATCAGGAACAAAAAAAGACTCTGGAAAAAGCAGCTGCTTTGATGGGAATGAGTTTAAGTTCTTATGTGCTTTCTCAGTCCTTAGCAGCTGCTAATAAAGATATTGCTACTCATGAAACGCTTGTTTTGTCCGATCGAGACAGAGATCTTTTTTTGTCACTTTTAGAAAATCCCCCGGAACCTTCCGAAAGATTAAAATCGGCAATGCAGAAATATCAAGATAAATACGAAAAGTGAGAAGCAGTGGAATGGATTTTTCGCCCGCTAGATAGCAGTTTCGATAAAGATGCTTTCGACTGCGGAGTACCAAAGTTAAACGAATATCTCAAGCAATACGCTACACAGAATGATAAAAAAGGTATTGCTAAAACTTTTGTGGCAATTCTCGAAGAAAACAGCAATCAAATTTGTGGTTATTACAGCGTTAGTATGTCCAGCATTGAGTTTAATTCAATTCCTGAGAATTTAAGAAAAAGATTGCCTCGTTATCCTGTTCCAGCTATGCTAATTGGACAGCTTGCTGTAGATAAATCAATGCAAGGCAAAGGTTTAGGAGAAGAACTGTTATTGAATGCTTTCAGTAAAGCAGTTCGTCTGGCGGAAGAAGTGGGAATTTTTGCTGTTAGAGTTGATGCTTCAGATAATACGGCAAAGCAGTTTTATTTGAAATATGATTTTGTGTCTTTAGTCGATCAAGAATTATCGCTTTTACTGCCAATGGCAACTATATTAAAGAGTCGTCGTCAAGTTTGAATTCGGCTAAATATAAGTGTTTATGCTTAGTTTGTTTGCTTGTTCAACTGTGCTAATTCCCGCATTTCTCCGGTTTTAAGCGGATTGGGGAAGTTGTATTATTTATTTAAAGGAGAGTCCACTCACTAAACTAATTGAAATAATTATGGGTTTATATGATCGGATTAGTCGCGTAGTTAGAGCCAACCTGAATGACGTGGTTAGCCAAGCTGAAAATCCAGAAAAATTACTAGAACAGTCAATTATTGATATGCAGGAAGACCTGATGCAGTTGCGTCAAGCAGTTGCTCAGGCGATCGCTACTCAAAAACGCACCAGGCAACAGTATAATCAAGCAATAACCGAACAGAATAATTGGCATCAACGGGCGCAACTGGCTTTGAGTAAGGGTGATGAAAATCTCGCTAGGGAAGCTCTTATACGGAAAAAGTCTCAAGGTGATTCTGCGGCTGCACTTAAAGCAACCTTAGATCAACAAGCTGCTCAAATAAAAAATCTTAAGCGTAGCTTGATTGCCGTTGAACAAAAGATTTCTGAAGCCAAGACAAAGAGGGATTTACTAAAATCAAGAATTGCCGCATCAAAAGCTCAAGATGAATTACAAAATGCTGTAGGTCGTTTGGGTACAAGTAGCGCTATGGGTGCATTTGAGCGCATGGAAGAAAAAGTTCTGATGATGGAAGCTAGCGCTGAATCATTTTTGAATAAAACAGTTATTGAACAGCCTACTCCTTTGGAAACAAAATTGCGTAAGTTAGAAAGCCATCTCGAAGCGATGAAAGCGCAACTAATTAAGCAGCAGACGGCTACTGAACAAATGATCAAATTAAATGCAACAGCTTTAAGCGAGGTCAGAGAACTGATTAAGCAAAATTGCCCCAAAAAAGTTGAAAATTGTCATTTGAGCATGGAAAAGCAATTTGAAGCGTTATTAACTGAAAGTGACCCTGATGATGAATTAATGCTTCTGAAAGAGCAGTTAAGAGCTTCTTCAACCAATGAAATTACTACAAATTCTAATTCTACTTCCCCATCGAATTCAGCTGTTGACAAAGATTTGGAAGAACTCAGAAGGCAAATGGATGAATTGTAAATCATAGCCAAAATTACGAAGAAACGAGATTTTACTCTTCCCCACTCACCCGCCTGCGAATCAATTCGCAGGCTAATAGCTAAAGTCCATTAAAATGGACTGGAATTAATATCTAAATTCTGGGAAAATTTAGTCCTCTTTAGAGGAGTTTCGCTATTAGCCTGGAAATTGATTTCCAGGCGGGATGTGGATACTAGTAAAAGATTTGAGAGGGAAATAGATGGCTAGCATAATTAACAAAGAAGTGTATGCTAAATTGTTGGCTGAAACCTTGCCAAGAGTTATTCATACAGAAGATGAGCATAAACGCCTTGTTAAAGAAGTAGAAAAGCTCATGGATTTAGGTGAAGAACTGACAGATGAGCAAGCTGAATTATTTGATTTGCTAGTAACTCTCATCGAGCAATATGAAGATAAGCATTATCAACTAAAAACGGCAACACTTCATGAGTCAGTTTAATCTAGAAAAAGTTCGATCGCTCTCTCCCCAAAAACAACCTCATTGAAAACAGGAGTAGAGACGATCGAACTTAGTGCGATCGTCTCTACTCCTGTATGTATTAATTTTTAGTTTGACAGAGATCAAACATCTCCACGATAGTAGGTAGTACCACGATAGGTGAGTTTTTGGCTGGTGACTTGTCCGCTCTCTGAAGAACATCCGGTGAAATATTTAGTACCGCGATAAGAAAGCTCTATATTATTTCGGGGTGATGAAATCATGGGTAAATATTTAGCACCACGATAGCAAAGCTGAGTATCATTTTGATTTTGTGTTGATGAAGAAGCAGGAGTATAGCTAATACCGCGATAAACGAGTTGCATAGTGGTTTTTCCAAAAAGTATTTACTGTGTTTGAATGAAGAATTTAGCCGATCGAGCAAAGGAAAGTGATATTATTAGTGCTGTATTGCACTAGATTGATAGAGACATTTGATAGCGCCAATTAATGGCGCGAGGTTTTACATATTGAGTAGTTTCTGCTTTGGCTTGATAAGTTTCTCCTGCTACTTGATAGCGCCAATTTAAGGCGCGAGGTTTGACATAAGGTTTGGGAGCAGCGGGAGTGTAATTGTAGATATGACCGCGATAAATTAGTTGCATAGTTTACTTATCCTTGGCTTTTTGTACAATTTTTCTCTGTTTCTTATATTTTCAATGATTGCTCTTTCCTTCCCGAACGAAAAGGCTTAGTGAGCAAATTTAGGGAAATTTTTATAAATAACTTTGAACTCTGGTAACTTTACTTTGTAAAAAATTTATACGTTATAAGGCTTTAGCCTGCAATTTGACCAAAAAGCGATTTTTAAGATTCCATAAACAGTGATTAAGAGCGTTGACGAACTAAAATTTGTTGAATAATAAATTAATTGCACTAATTTTGGGAGTGCGATTAACAAAGCGGCGCTTAATTATTGGTGAGTAAAGTACAGAGAAAACTAAGAACACGAAAGGACACGAAAGAAATAGTAAGTATACGAAAAAGATAGTAAGTATAAGAAGTAAATCTAGAAGGCGAAGCGGAACAAAAAATCCCCCAAAAATTAATGTAGGGCTTGCTGAAAAAGTCTGTTGGTGAGGGTAGGGACACGGCATCATTAATATTTGCAACTCCTGCGTTATCTTTTGAATACCGTGTCCCTACAATTTCCCCCAAAAAGGCAAGGTTTTTGCACTAAAAGATTGTGATAACCTTGCATTTATTGTGTGCAAAAAATGGGTAAAACCTTTGCATATCTTACCTTTTACATTTTTGAAGCAAGCCCTAATGTAGAGACGTTGTATACAACGTCTCTACTTTCATTTTGAAAAACTATTGAATCAAAATCACTGCTTCTTCTGCTTTGGCATACAAAGCTTTTTTCAACTGTTGCACAACTTTGTTAATCAAATCATCAAAAGCACCTTGATTTTCCAACATTTTCTTTCGCAAGTTTTCCGATAAATCTGGTTTCATTTCCTTACACATTTGGTCAATCTTTTTCTCACCAACTGCTATGAAACGAATCCAACCGGGAATATCTAATTTTGTCCTGAGAATTTCTTCCAATCTTTCCCGATTTAACCGCACTCCTTCGCCCAAAACTGCTGCACCGTAAACTAGTAGAATTGGTAACACAAAATGTCCGGTTAATATTAAGGTTAGCAGACTGCCGATCGTACCTCCAGCAATAATTAAGTTGATGATAAAGCTGACGACAACTGCTAAGATATCGTCACCTAAGTTCAGGTTTGGATTAACTATCGCTGGATCGATTCCTTCTTCAAAACGTAAGCTGCTTTTAGAGATTTGATATCTTTGACAAATCGGATCGGTTTCTGTGGCTAAGTCGGGTTGAATTTTGCGATTAAACCAAGTGACACATTGAGTGTTGATGATTTGCTGGGCGCGATCGCTTTTTAACCACTGTTCCGCCCGTTTTTCCATTTCCGTTTGCACATCTGCCAAAGTGCGAATCTTGTTACTTTGCCAATCTTTTAAAACTGGTTTAACTGCATTTTCAATTAAAGCATCAGCCAAAGGTTGATTTAACAAAGTAATTAAATCAGGAATATGTTTAGAAATCAACTCTTTAAGTGTTGGAGATTCACATAATTGGTTGAGTTCTTCTTTAAATGCAACTGCGCGTAAATCCCATCTTCCGACACGCGATAAACCCAGCGCAATACATCTTTCTGGTTCTGGATCTGGGCGAACATTTGTATCAGGTTCGGGGAATATTTCCGCGCAAATATCACGAGTAAATTTCATTCGCGATGCGCCACCAGTCATCAACACAACTTTAGGAATAATTCCCTGACTTGCTAACTCTTCTTTCGCTTCTTTTACTGCTTCTCGAAAAGCTTGCGCCCAACTTTTATTATGCAATTCTGGCAAAGGTTGGTTGATTATTTCCGCCATAATCTCTTTATTCACTTGGGGGATAAAGTGAATTTGAGGAGTGATGAATTCAAAACCTCTAGCAAATGCGCCAGAACTAGCATATAACTGTTCGTTGGAAAAGTAATCTTCTTTGACTTTTCGACATTGAATTTCACAGCGATATCTGTGATGAGGATATTCTTCAAATACTTCTTTGAGGAATTGTCCTTCTTGATGTTCGGCTAAAGTTCGGGCTAAAATTGCTCTGTCGATTAAGGATGCGCCTAAAGTATTTTGTCCGAAATCTAAGGGCATTTCATACAAGCTTTTAACTAAGGTAAAGTCGGTAGTTGAGGAACCAATATCAACGATTAAAACTGTTGATTTTAGTTCGTTAAATCCTAACTTTCCGCCTTCTTTTGCTTGCATGAAAGCTGCACGAGATTCAGGAACAACTGAGATTAAAGGTATGCCTGATTCTTTTAGTAAACTTTGGTATTCTTGGCGTTCAGTTGGCGACCAACCTGAAGGACAACCGATGTAAAATTGGCTATTTTCTCCGCCTTCAATTTGTTTGCTTTCTTTCAACAAATTGTAGTATGCTTCGACAAAACTCCGCATGGTTTTGCGGTAGTTAGGCGAGTTATTGGGTTTTTCTTTGAAGCCAATTTGTAAGCGATCGACACCTGCTTGAATTAAAGCTTGATCTCCCACTAATACGCCTAATTCAGGATGCCAGCCAATGGCGGTAATTTGAATTTTCTTGTTATTAACTTCCAGCATATCAGGAGTTTCGATGCTGTCTACTTTAGCCTTGGCTAAGGCTGTTTCGCCATGTCCTAAATCAAATCCAATTGTTTCTGTCACTTGTGTATTCATTCCAGTTAAAACCTATAGTAAAATTTAGTTTTCTGCTGCTTTGTTCATTGGTTCAATGACTCTACCTCGCCGGAGTAATTTATCGCCTTTTAACAAAGCGGGTGTTAAGGTAACGTATTCTTTGGAATTGCGATCGATACTTGGTTCAAAGTCAAAATACTCTCGCGGACTCTGCGGATCATTAAGTCGATAATTCTGCACATAAATTCCCTGATCCATCAAAATTTGTGGCACCATTTTGCTAATTTCTAACGCCATATAAGGATTACCTAAAAATGATGCACCCCAAAGTTTTTGCAAGAAATCTAACATTTCTGGCATTTCTTGAATCCCACCAGTACCAACTGGTTGATTCGTTACGGAAACTTGGGCGACTGCGCGATCGATCGTACTCAGAATATCCGCCAAATTATCCAAGAAAAACTTACTATCTACCTGAAGACTTGGTTGTAAAGCTGCCAAAGATTGGCTTAACTCAACATTATCTTGCTTACCACTTTTATCCAATTGTAATGCTACTTCCAACCCTGCAAGTACCGTTACCAGCAAAATTGGCATCCACACACCTGGGGTATCATCAATCAACGAAAATAGAGAAGTGAAAATACCCACACCGATCGGTATTTGGAGGACTTTTAGTAATAGTTTATTGGGGGAGGATTTCTTGGTGCGATCGATAATTTGCTCAATATTTTGCTGAATCAAAGTCGCCTCATCAGCAGTTGAAAGAGTACCAATAGACTGACGCAGCGTATCCAGAAAAAACTTCACCAAGCGTACCTGAGAAACGCTAAGTTCGCCAATGTAATTTTTTTCCAAATTATCAATTTTGCTTTGTACCAGCTGAACCACTTGTTTCATGCTGGTTGCTTTATCAATCTCCGTTTCCAGTTCGCCACGTTCTTTACTAAAAAGCGTAAATAATGTTTGCATTTTAACACCCAAATTTCAGTGTTTTCTAAACCAATCAATCTTTGTAATATAAATACCTTATTTTCCCACTTCACTATCAAATATTATATAAAATTTAATTTAGATATTTCTTAAAAGCTTAATCAACCTCTCCATTTCTTCTCTCTGCGTTCTCTGCGCCTCTGCGGTTCATAAAAAATTAATTCCTCTCTTCTATTTTATGCTGATAACTTGCCTAACCAACAATGAGTAAATTCACGCCTAAAACTATTAAATTTTGTTCGGAAAACCACACTAGTTATTTACCCTAATTACCTACAGTTCGGTCTAAATTTTGGTCGTTCCAAGAACTAGGATCTTCCACAGGTTCTAAATGAGTAAAAACATAAGTTCCCGGAAGCGCATTAATGATAGTTAACTCAATTTCCTCACACAAAGCATGACCTCGCTTCACCGTCCATTCTCCCGGAACTAAAACATGGAAAGAAACAAAGCGACGTGCCCCAGCAACTCTAGTTCGCAAAGCATGAAACTGAATATTTTGATCGTAGTTAGTGAGGATATTCCTAATAATTTGCTGTTCCTCTTTAGGCAACCCAGCATCTAAAAGCCCAGATCCCGTTTCACGTAAAAGTTTCATTCCTGCCCAGACAATATTGATAGCTACCACCAAAGCAATTAGCGGATCAAGAATTAACCAACCTGTGAAAGGTACAGCAATCAAAGCTATTACAACACCGACAGAAGTCCAGACATCAGTTAATAAGTGATGAGCATCAGCTTTGAGAGTAATTGAACGCAGACGTTTTCCGGCACGTAATAACACAACAGCAACTATCCCATTAATAATAGATGCTACCAAAGATAATGCTAATCCTATTCCTATTTCTTCTAATTCTTGGGGATGTAAAAGACGATTCCATGCAGCTACAGCGATCGTAATTGCAGCAACTAAAATTAACGCACCTTCCACACCACTAGAAAAATATTCTGCTTTAAAATGCCCGTAAGCGTGTTTTTCATCTGGTGGTTTAGCAGCATAACTTACTGCCCAAAATGCTACTAAAGCGGCAACTAAGTTAACACATGATTCGGCTGCATCAGATAATAATCCTACTGAACCTGTGAGGAAATATGCGCCAGCTTTTAAAGCAATGGTAATTAAAGCGGCTGCGATCGAGATTAAGGTGTAAAAACGAGGAGATTTTTTACTCATAGTAACTGCTCACAACTTCTTTTACTGGAAAGTTTACCGAAAATTGAGCAAAAATTCATTAGACATCTCCAACAAAGATTGTAGAGACGTTGTATACAACGTCTCTACAAAGGTTCCAAGTAACTTTCATCTGCGTTTATCTGCGTGCATCTGCGGTTAAAAATTAAAAAAATCTGTAAAAATCAGAAAAGTCGCTATCCTTGTAAGACAGAGAGTAATTATTCATGAACTACAATGCTGTTGTCAGAACTGAAGGAGATCCTTTAAATGTTCGCGCTACTCCCAGCGGAGAAATTGTTGGCAGCCTCATCAATGGAACAGAGGTAGAAGTTAATGGTGAACCCGTAGCAGCCGGGGGAAGAAATTGGGTATCAATTGGTACTAATCGCTGGGTTGCTTCCGAATTTCTTTCGCAAATTCCTAAAGGTGATAATGATAGCAACCCAACTTTTAATTCAATCAAAGGAGCGAAAATTGTTGCAACACAAACTGATGAAATAATTGCTGGGGGTTTGAAAGTTTACCGCACTGAATTGATTGATGTGACAGGTAAAACTATTGACAGAGTAAGAACTGTTTCTGGGAGAGTTGGAAAACAAACTCCTTCGGCTATTCCTGGTTCTCAAACTCCCATACCTTTTGGGATTTATACGTTCGATCGACCCGGCGCTGTAGAAGCTGCACCCGGAGAATTTGGCGGAGTTTGGTCGCCAGTTACTCCTACTTTCCCCACCAAAAGAGGTGGTTTTGGAGTTCATTACGATCCTTCAACATTCAAAAACAATTCTCAAACTGGAACCGCCGGATGTTTAGCAACACCAACAATTAAAGAGCGAGAAATTGTGAGTAATTTTATTCGCACTTACAAACCAACCCATCTAATCATTCAAAATGATTAACGCATTTATCTGTGGTTTTAAATCATTGATGAACTGAACCATCTGGCATAACTGCACCTTCAAGATTAGCACCAGTGAGAATTGATTTTTCAAGGTTTGCACCTCTTAAATTTGCGCCTCGCAAATTAGCGCCAGTGAGGTTAACTTTGCTTAAATTAGTCCATCTTAAATCTACATTGCTAAGTTCACAAAAGCTCATATTTGCGCGAAAAAGGTAAGCACCAATTAAGTGTGCTTGGCTTAAGTTTGCTTCCTGAAAATCAACTTTGTAGAGGTAAGCATCCATTAATTCTGCTTCATAAAAATTGGCTTTACTGAAGTCAGCGCCAATTAAATTAGCAGTTCTTAAATTCCCATGACTGAGATTAGCTCTCGTCAGTTTTGCGCCACTTAAATCAGCGGCTTTTAAATTGGCTTCACTTAAATTAGCACCGATTAAGTTAGCATTACTTAAATCAGCACCTTTAAGGTTAGCTTTGCTCAAGTTAACACCGATTAAATTAGCATCTATTAAATCTGCTTCTTTAAGGTTAGCTGCACTGAGATTCGCTAGACTGAGATTTGCATTGCTCAAATTTGCTTTGACTAACAAAGCTGAGTGAAGATTAGCACTGCTCAAATTAGCGTTGCTGAGGTTAACTGCTGGCAGTAAACTATTACTAAGGTCTGCTTTATTCAGATTAACTGCTTGTAAATCTGCATCTAATAAGTTCAATCCAGAGAGCAAAGCCTCGCTGAGGTCTGGTTCAATTTGGGGATTGTTTTTTCGCCACTCAATCCATTTCAGTTTATTGGCTTTAACTAAATTCAAATGTTCTATATTTGCCATGTTTAAATGCTCCTTTATTCTTTCCGCGCACTGGGATTTTCTCGACCTTTAACGTTATCAATTGCTGTTAATGCTCCGTCAGCTGCTGCTAAAATATCCTGTTCTGCTCCACCTAAATATAAGCGTCCAAAACTGCCGACTGCGTTAATTTCTAAAATATTAATTGCGGCGGTTTTTTCGGCTTCGTTTGCTGCTAATGCTGCATAAGCTGCGGGTTCAACTTCTAATACATAAAGGGTTTGTCCTGCTAATAGTAATTGTCCCCGGCGAGTGCGGTTAATTAGTTGGGTTTGGTGCGCGTCAATGTTGCGGATAATTTGACTGGAAACTACTCGCGGTTTGAGACATTCTTCCCGTTTTACTCCTAAAGTATCTAAAATTGCTCTTCCCGCTGCTTTGGTTTCGCCTTGTTTGGTAGAATGAATTTCTAAAAGTCCATAAAGCCGTTCTACTACTTGTACTCCCGGACGTACTGAAGCGGATTTTAAGGCAACATCAGTAATGCGATTAATTTCAATTCCGGGTGAAATTTCAATCCAGAGTGATGCGTCTCCTGGTAATGGCAAAAATCCCAGCGACACTGTTCCGATGTAAGCGGCGTGCTGAGGTTGTAATCGATCTAAATAAACGTAACTGCGTAGTTCTATACCCAAAGTTTTCTTTTTACCCCCAAATAATCAACAGATTTATGGCTTTACCAACCAGGAAAAAACTTAACCAGATCTAAGTTTGCCAGAAAACTTAATTGATTAATCAAATTTGGAAAAATTTTCAAGCCGGAATAAAAAGGTACGTTGTTGCGCTTCTGCTCTACATTTTCGCGCTCAAGCCCAACAACGTACTTAGAAATTTGTTTAAATAAAATGGGGAGAGTAGAAAAAGCGATCGCAAACCAACCAACCATCAAACTATGTCAACATTAAAAGGTAAAGTAGCCGTAGTCACGGGAGCTAGTCGCGGTGGAGGTCGTGGTATTGCTTTAGCACTTGGCGAAGCGGGAGCAACAGTTTATGTTACCGGACGCAGTACCAAAAACCAAGCTACCACAGATAATTTACCAGGAACAATTGACGAAACAGCTGAGTCCGTAACTCTTCGCGGTGGTGTGGGGATTCCTGTACGTTGCGACCACACAATCGATGCAGAAGTAGAAGCTTTATTTACTAAAGTTAAAACTGAACAAGGACACCTCGATTTATTAGTTAATAATGCTTGGGGTGGTTATGAAAATTATTATGGTACAAACTTCGAGGATGGTGTTGCTTTTGATGCGCCTTTTTGGGAACATTCTCTACAACGTTGGCAAACAATGTTTAATGCAGGTGTCAGAGCACAGTTACTAACTACTCGCTTTGCCATCCCATTAATGTTACCACAAAATCAAGGTTTAATTGTTTGTACTACTGCTTGGGATCGGAATAAATATTTGGGTAATTTGTATTACGATTTAGCCAAAAATGCTGTCAATCGTATGGCGTTTGGGATGGCGCGAGAATTGGAGAAATACAACATTGCTGCTATAGCACTTGCACCAGGTTTTATGCGTACCGAAAGAGTGATGGCAGCTTATAATTTACAACCTTTTGATTTGAGTAATTCCGAATCTCCTGAATATATTGGACGTGCGATCGTTGCTTTAGCATCCGACCCCGATATAATGTCAAAATCAGGTCAGGTTTTAGCTGTGGGAAATTTAGCATGGGATTACGGTTTCGCTGATATTGATGGTAATCAACCGCCAGCTTTTAAAATTGAATAGCTTTAATTGAGATCTTGCACTTGTGGTTTGCGCCCGCCTGCGAATCAATTTCCAGGCGGATGTCGAGACTAGTGCAAAATCTGAGTTTAATAGAACATTTACAAGTTAGCGAAAAACTTTTCGTTTGCTCGTTTCACTTTTGCAATCCAACCTTGATTTAATTGCAAAATTTCCGAATAGGGAATAGCAGTTTCCGATATCATTTGAAACATCGAAGGGGGAAAGCGTTGAGGAAAGAGTTTATGTAGAGTTCTGGCAACATTCTCTCGTAATAAAAACTGAATAAATAACCCTTTCGATGTAGGGAAAGCATTGTCGCTAAGTTCGACTAAAGCGTAAGCATCTGCTTGACGACGCAAGGTAAATTCTTTTATAGCTAATGCTAAATTGTCTGAATATTCATCTAAAATTTTGTCAAAAATTGCCACATCTTCAAGTGCAGCATTACAACCTTGTCCCATAGAAGGTGAAACCGCGTGTGCAGCATCTCCAATTAATAATACACTATCGCCTTGATGATAGCGATTACAGCGAATTGTTAATACTGATGATACTGGTCTAGCGAGAAACTCTTCTGCTTCTGTTTCTGTCATTAACTGACCAATTTCGGAAAAGTTTTGCCGGAAAAATTGCCAGACTTCTTCTGGGTTAGAAAGATTAGTTACTTGATTTTTTTGACGCGGAAAATAGACAACTCCACTCATTGTGCCATCCAGTTGATGCAGCATGATCATGGTTGTCCCGTCGTCCATTCTCCAACTGTGAATGTAACCTGGTTTTAGTTGAGTTTTTAATTCCTCACTAGGAGGAATATAAACAGATTTGTAATCGTTGGGAATATATTTTTGTTGGAGTTCAAAAAGTTCTGTATTTAGGAAATGATTCCTGACTACTGAACGCGCTCCATCAGCAGCAATTAATAGGTCATAATTAACCGTGAAATCTTCAGATTCTTCTAGATTTGTCTGTTCTGCTGTTTTGTGAAAGCTGACTGTTTTATTGGTAAAGTCTACCTGGGTACATTGGCAGTTAAAGTGAATGTTAACTTGGTGATTATCGACTTTTTCTGTTAACTTGTTTAAAAGTGCAATGACTAAGTTGGTGCGATCGAGCGTAGTCAAAGTTTTCTCTCTGGGGAGAACTCTCACTTTCCCATTTTTTTGATGAGACATTGCTCCTTTCATTTCTACACTAATCGCTTTCACAGCTTCCACTAATCCCGGAATCTTTTGTAAAGCTGTCATTCCTCTTTCACTGAGGGAGATGGGAAAAGTTCTGGCTTTAGAAAAAGGAATTAATCTGGGATCACTGCGCCGTTCATAGATCTCTATTTGGTATTTATCACCTCGACGTAATAAATAATGTGCCATCAAAATTCCGCTAGGTCCTGCACCGACGATCGCAACTTTCTTAACCATTTCAACTGCCGTACAAATAGTTCATCATTCCACTTTAACTTAATCAGTTACTTTTGAACCAAAAAAATCACCTCTGAAGCAATCTTAATTTGCTTACAGAAGTGATATTTATTACTTAAGTACTCGGTTTATTTTATGGCAGTCAACAACAATTACTACTTAGCTTCAGGAGCATTAGTTTCTGTGTTCTGTGTGTCTTCGTTATCTGCTAAATTCACTTTAACTACACGGTTTTTTGCTGCTTCTACTTTTGGTAGAGTCAAGGTGAGAATACCGTTTGCGAAGTCAGCTGCTACTTTGTCATTTTGTACAGCTACAGGCAAACCAACTACTCTTTCAAATTTGCCATAACGGAATTCAGAACGGAAGAAACCTTTATCTTCGGTTTTGTTTTCGTAGCGATGTTCACCCCGAATCACTACTGAATCTCGCAAAACGCTGATATCTAAATCTTTAGCTTCTAATCCCGGAAGTTCAGCTTTTAATGTCAAGTTATCACCGTTATCTTGCAATTCAACTGCTGGCTTCCAAGCAGTATTTTCTGAATGGATAAATCCCGGAACATCTTCAACAATTCTATCTAATTGACGGCAAATAGTTTCTATTTCGGTAAAAGGACTGAATCTAATAATAGCCATAGTTGCCTCTCTTTGTTTTCCTTGGTCGTTGTTTGTTTAGCGGCTTGACTTACATTTTTATAATGGCTCAACTCAGAATTCTTGTTTATGGTGAGAACCGTAAAATAATAGTAGAAGTCTCCACATTTTTCCCAATTGGTTATGTTGAGAAGTCGCTGGTGTAAAAACCCTACCTAATTTAGTAGGGTCTTCCTCACTACCTAAATTTAGGATAAGAGAGATAATAATTGTTGGGTCTGTAATAGTTTTGAGAATTTGGCGAAAGCAGTTCGACTCTGCTCAGAACCCTTTTTTATTAATGTCAAATGTTTTCTAGCATACAGCTAGAAAAGACTTGGTAAGTTAGACTTAACCTAACCCACTTCAGCAGAAAAACTATTATTAAGTTGAGTGAATCATGCTGACAATTTTAATGATTTTCGGGTCTATGGCTTTAGCGATCGCTTACGTAGTATGGAGCGAACAACAAATGAGTGGTAAAGTATAAAAATTATCCACCAATTACTCAGGCTTTAACGGTAAATTTCCACATTACACACCATGAGTAATAGCATTTGAGTGCGATCGCTTTGACAGTGCAAAAAATAAAATTAGGAGTATCCTTTATCCTCAAACATCTCCTCACAGCAAACTTGGGTAACACCTTTTAAACCCAAACTTTCTAAGTGCGAAATCCATTCATCTGCACTATCATTGATTTGCAAAAGTCCCAAAATTTCTGCTACATCTGCTACTTCGGGAATTGTGGAAATTTTAAATCCTTGCCAATCAGCATCCAAACACAACCAATCGGGAAGCTTCTGTCGATCGAAGTTTTTAGAACTTTTCCATTCGGCGCGAAAGCAGTACATTTTACCTTTGATCATGGCACTCCTATTTGGCAAACTTACTACAGCAATTATAGTTTTTAATAAAATATTGCAACGTATCCTAACTAAATTCCGTAACTAATATCACCGAAGGCAGCAGGGGAGAGGAGAATTCAAAACTCGAAACTCTCTCCGTAACTCAAAAAACGAAACTGTAGAAACGTTGCATACAACCTCTCTAACCGCAAAACTTTTCCAAATTCCCAGGTTGAGCAACTGCTGTTAAAATGTTCAAAGGCCCTGTGTCTAAAAGTAATTGTTTTTGTTCTTGATTCCGAACTAATAAAGCGCCCGCAAAACCTAAAGAATTAACAGAAATTCCTTGAAAGAATTCTTGCCTTCGCGGTACAACCATTATCCATTCTCTAGTTGCTAATAAATTGTAAGCACCGTTCGGGCGATCGCCAATTTCTTCCAAATCATTTAACAAACCCACCGCTTTTTGCAAATTCAAATAAGATTTTAGCGTCATTTCCGCCGCCACATCAGGCGAGTTAATCCAACTGGGATCAAACTTAGCTATACCATGCACAAAAGGTAAATCAGGGATTGTTCCTATACCATCCTCGAATTTAGCAGTTTTTAGAAGAGGTGCGATCGGCATTTCCTCTCCATCTCCATCATCCACCAAAGGTAAAGGAACTAACTGCAAATGCTTGTGTCGTTGACTAGCTCCCGCTATACTTCCAGAATTATAAAAAGCCAAGCCATCAATTTCTGCTAAAGCTAACCACATCGCCTGAAAATCTGCCAAATCTAACCAGCTTTCCTGTTCAGCAAAAGCGCGAGTAACTATTAATAAATGATGCTCCACAACATTAAACTTATTCAGCAAACATACATGAGTATCGGAAATATCCGCCACAAATAAATCTTCCTCATAAGGTAAAAAAGGATTAAAGTCTTTACCCGTTTTAGCAGGTGGTTTAGCAGCATCTTTCCGTACCAAATTAGCTAAAATTCGCACCAAAAAGCGAATTCCTCCCTGTTCCACAAACTCATAATTAGTGGGAATACTTTGTAATGCACCGCACCTGAGAGCATACTCAGTCTGTTCAACCAAGCGTCTCCACAAAACACTAGACTCCTGCATTGGTTTGGCTTCCGTCATCGTTAAAAAGTGTACCTCAGTAAATTTACGTACATAAAATTACTTCTTCCCCAAAACTTACCTTTTTACTTTACCTAATCTTTATAAATTTGCTTTAGCTCCTTTAAAATAGTAGAGTTATTTAAATAAATAGTAAAGTTGCACCAATAAGCAGTCAATTACAAGGGTTGCCTGATACCAAACTCAGGGGAATGTGCTAAAAATACGTATATACACTGAAGCAAGCTGGCTCTAGATTAGGTGCATCAGATAACAATTCTATAAAATCAGGGTAAAAAAATCCGAAACAATATAGTTGTTTTTTGAGTCTCTATATAGTAGTGGCGGAAGTTACTCTCCCGTAAATCTACTAGAGGTTCCGAGTTTTTAGCTAATAAACCATACTTAAACAAGCAGAGGAAGGTATGAACAGGTTTTTCACATCTACTACAGTGGGACTACTAGCCTTGGGGACAATATTCGGTTCTGGCGAAGTAGCATCAGCTGTTTCCTTTGGAACTTCTATTGATGGTCCAGATAAATCCTTACAAAAGCTTTTGGACGATCTTACAGTCAGTGGCCCAAAAATTGATACAGTAAACGCTCAAACAGGTTTCGATCTGTTTACGAATACTGCTACTGGCGGTTCTGTTGGCACTTTCATGTTTGAAGTAGCTGGCTTTGCTCCCACTAACAAGTTTGGGATTTACAATCAAAAAGGTGAGAAAGTTGAGTTATTCGGCGGCATCAACGATCAGTCAGATCGTACTACAGTGGACTTTCTAGCTAACGGTGACATCTGGGTTACTACCAAAGGTTTTGCTCCGGGAAATGCGCCCCCTCTTAGCGAAAAAGAATACAAAGGCTTTGGTAATGTATTCGGTTTTTACTTAGAAACTTTACGAGGAACTTTTTACACGGAAAATAGTCGTAATCCCAATGGTTCTCAACAAGCTGTAGTTTACCAAGGTAACAATCAAACAACACTGCAAATCGCAGGTAGACAACCTGGACTTTTTACAGACAATGAATTCATCATTGCTTTTGAGGATTTACTCCGAAGTGTGCCTGGTGGTTCTGATAGCGATTTCCAGGATTTAGTAGTTATGTTTGAGTCAATTAAACCCGTTTCTGCCGTTGCTGTTCCCGAACCTGGTATAGCTACCAGTTTGTTAGCATTTGGTTTGGGTAGTGCTTGGATGCTCAAAGGACAAAGGAAAAAGTTAGAAAGTTAAGTATGGGGACTGGGGACTGGGGACTGGGAAGAAAGTTCTTAGCTTCGTTTGAGAGAGTTTTGTAGGGGCAATTCATGAATTGCCCCGGAGCGAGTTTTCCTGCTCTCCTACTCTCCTTGTCCCAAGAGTCCCCTTGTCTCAAGAGTCCTAAAAATCTACTCCGCGCTTGAGTTCTACGCCTCTATCCGCATAATGTTTGTGGCAAATCATTTCGGAGTGAACGCTGGCAAGATCAAAATATGCGGGGGGATTTAGGCAACGACCTGTGATAATAACTTCTGTATCACGGGGTTTTCTAAGTAATGCTTGAACGATCGGTTCTTGGGGTAGTAATTCTAAGTCAACTGTGGGATTAAGTTCGTCGAGAATGATCGTTTTGTAGAGTCCTGATGCGATCGCACTCCGCGCAATTTCCCACCCTCTTTCTGCTTCTACATAATCTATCTCTCTTTGTTGTCCGCGCCAAACGATCGCATCTCCACCACAACGATGATGATCCACCAAAGAAGGATAACTTTGTTGTAAAGCAGCGATCGCCGCATCTTCAGTATAACCGCTGCCACCTTTAAGCCATTGCATAATTAAAACTCGGTGCGACTTATCTTGACTAATTCCTCTACCGATAGCTTGTAAAGCTTTACCTAATGCACTAGTAGATTTTCCTTTCCCCGCACCTGTATAAATTTCAATTCCCTCAATCCCTTTTTCGTGAGACATTGGGTGATCGTGAGGTTTCATTTCCGAGTGTAAATCAGCAATATCTAGAAGTGCTTGGGGTGCCGCTCTCCCAGTGGCAATGATTTCCACTTCTTCTGGTTTATTCTTTAATGTATGGATTACTTCATCGACTGTGAGTAAGCCTAAATCTAGCACTGGATTCAGTTCATCCAAAACAATGACAGAATATAGACCAGATGCGATCGCGCCTTTAGCAACATCCCATCCCCTTTGCGCCTCCATTCTGTCAAAGCGGGTAATCTCCTCTTTAGCAAAATATTCCGCCCTTCCTGTCCGAACTTGGTCGATCAAATGGGGAAAACCTTGCTGTAAAGCTGCGATCGCTCCGTCTTCATCATACTGTCGTCCCGGCCCTTTCAAGAACCGCAGCAGCAACACTCGATTTTGTGCCCCTGAGTTAATTCCTAACCCAATTGAACGCAAAACTACGCCTAAAGCTGCTCTAGACTTGCCTTTTCCCGCACCGTCGTAAACGTGGATTTGACCTGTAATTCGTTCCGCACGCATTTGCGCTGTGCGAATCCCTATTCCTACTCTCGTCATTTTGGTTGATTCTCGTCGCTGTTGTCGCAGATATTTAATATATCGTTAATAGTCGTGAGTCATCGGCTGTCCGATCGACAATTACTATTTTCAGTATCATCATAATGATAAAAGATTTATGGTTAGTCTTGCCTTTACGAGCAGTTGTGTTTCAAACCTTACTACTGCTCATATCAATTGCTATAGAAAGTTTGGTTTTACAAAGACTGCTAAATATTAGCCGCAAAACCGCCACAGAATATTCGGCAACCTTGAATTTGTTATCAACATTTGTCGGCTGGTTATGCTTTTTCGTCATTGAAGCAATTACTCGCAGATTTTTTGAGACACAATTAATTCGTTATATATTTTTCGATCGCTTTGTTTCTCCTAATATCTTATCTTACTTGCAAAATATTCTTTACTTCTTCGCTATTAGGAGTTTTATTATACTACTTGATTTTTCTGTAGAACTCATTGGCTTAGATTTTTTATTAAACTTCTTTGCCGAACCAAATGAAGAAATTAAACACTTAATAAGTAGCCCAGAAGCAAAACTAACCCAAACTAAAAAGAATCGTCACCAAAAATACCGAGAAATCAACTTAAACAAAATTAAATTTAGAGCTATATTTTGGGCTAACTTTAGCAGCAATATATTAATTTCTGCTTTGATTATAGCACTAACTTGAAGTAATTAAATAGATGGAAAAATGAAGAAATTAATCCAAAACCTATTAGCTCTAGTTAATCTAATAAAAATACCTCGAACTTTTAGCTGGCAAACAGTAATTCCTCTTAGTATTCTTTTCTGGATCGTGGCATTTTTGTTAGGCGGTTTAGTTGGCAACTTAAGATTACATAATATCTTTTCATTTTGCGGATGTCTAGTAATACTTTGTGGCTATGCTTGGTTCACAGTTGAAAACCCTTTGATTGTTCAAGGATTTTCTCTAAGTACTTGGATTTTAGTAGAAGTAATTTGTTTATTTATGGCGAGTTTGCAGCCAAAATTCGCCCCGTTTATTTGGATGATTTGGCCTGCATTATCAGCAACTTTTGCCGCTTGGCCTGAATTTATTGCAGCAGAAAGGAAACTAAAAAATTTAAAAAATGAACAACGCTTCAAACTGTTAATTTGGCTTTTGAGTCACTTTGTTATTAGTTGTTGGATAAATTTTAGTTTAATCATTCAAGATTGGGTATTACAATATCCGAGTATTTTAGCTGATGATTTAAGCCAAAGTGATTTTGTTGTAAAAATTCAACCTTTTTCTCGTCCTACTACTGGAGGGGAGAGAGTTTTATATGCAATAGAACGACAACTAAAAACCAAATTAGATGGTAAAATTTGGGTGGTAGCAGAAAACTGGTTAAAGGATGCAAATCAACTAGAAAAACTGCTCCCCCAAGCCAAGCAAAGAATTTCTGGAGTCAAAGAAAAGGACTTGTGGAAATTTCGCACCAAACTTGCTGCTCAAAAAACAGGATATAATTTGTCGATGATAGCAGAATGGCTTGGGCCAAGTTCCAATCCTCATGGTTATTTGCTAACCAAGGTTTGTCAAGTTAACCCAGTGACTCGACAACCTACCCCAGTTAACCATAACTTGAGGCGAGTCAGGAGAAAGAATAATGCTAGAGTAGCAACAACACCACAGGTAAGAATTATCGCAAAACCTGTAAAAATTGCTCATGTACAATGTCAATCAGTGAGTAAAGAAATTATTGAAAAAAATCAGGAAAAAAAGTCACCAAAAGTATGAACATCGACGATAATCAACCAACGAAATTTGATAGTATGCTGGGCAGAATTTTGGTAATTGCTTCTCATGTATTCCGGGAAGTAATTCGCGATCGCGTACTCTACTTAATAGGCTTATTTGCCATTTTATTAGTCGGGAGTGCCGGATTTTTACCCCAAGTTGCTGCTGGCACCCAAGACAAAATTCTCTTAGACATTGGTTTAGCAGCTATGGGAATTATTGGGTTAATTGTAGCCATTTTTATTGGCACTGGTTTAGTAAATAAAGAAATTGAAAAACGCACAGTTTTAGTATTAATCGCTAAACCCGTAAGTCCAGCAGAATTTATTGTCGGAAAACATATTGGTTTATCAGCAATTTTAGCTGTGTTGTTGATTTCCATGTCAGCTATTTATTTACTAGTGCTGTTGTTTAATCAAGTCAGCTTTTCATTCTTAAGCATTCTGAGTGCAGTTTTTTACCTGTGGTTAGAATTAAGTTTAATTACTGCTGTAGCGATTCTTCTGGGCGTATTTACTAGTTCTTTAATAGCTACTTTATTGACTTTTGCAGTTTATTTAATGGGACATCTCAGCCCAGATATCGTTAAATTAGGCAGATTAGCGAAAAACCCAACCCTGGAAATAGTGACCCAAGGAATATACTTAATATTACCTGATTTGTCCCGGTTAGATTTAAAAAATCAAGCAGTTTATGGGTTAAGTTTACTACCTGATAACCAAACTTTATTCCTCAACTTTATTTATGGAATAGTTTATATTGTATTGCTGTTAGCGATCGCCACCCTGATCTTCTCTAGACGACAATTTTAATTGACCTTCTTAGCTTGTAGCATTACAGAGCATCATAGGTAAACATAAAATGGCATTTGAAATTGTCGAATCTAGCCTACTAAAAGTTTTTAAAGTGCGAATACCCGAACTTTTTGGACTTGCAGATCATTACTATCTTAGCGAAAATTCAAATTTAGAAAATTCTGTAGGTTGGGGGCCAAAGGGTTTAGAATTACGAGGAAAGGTTAGAGTAACAGAGCAAGAACTTGAGCGCATAGAAAAGTTTATGGCTGTTGCCAAATACAGTATTGCTATCAATAATTGTGAGCATTTCGCCAACTATGTTCTTCATGGAATCAATCTTTCCTCTCAGCAAAATACTTGGTGGAAGTGTTTAGGCGCAGAACTGGTTAGTCTTTTGCAACCTGTGCAAAGTGTTGGTAGCAATTATCATACTTTTATGGGTCAGCAAATTGCCAATGTTTTGAATGAAAATCTTAGACAAGCAAAAATAGAAAGAGCAAATCGAGAACGCATTGAATTTTGGAAATCTAGGGGAGTTGATACTAAATAACGAAAAATTAGCGATCGCTCTTTTTTAGACGATCGCTTTTCCCATACCCTAATCCTTTTTCACCGCCTGATAAGTCTTAAATCCCCCACTAAGATTACGTGCATCAAAACCATTTAACAGCAAAGCACGAGTAGCATAATAAGCACGTTGTCCCACCTGACAGTATACCCAAATAGTTTGATTTGGCGGAATTTCACTCATGCGATCGCGCAACACCGACAAAGGAATATTTTTTGCCCCCTCCACATGACCCGCCTCAAACTCTCCCACCTCACGCACATCTAACAACACCCCATCCAACTCATTTAACTGTTGCCAATGTACCAAAGGTGCATCACCTCTGAGCGCATTTGCCGCAATCATTCCTGCCATATTTACCGGGTCTTTCGCCGCCCCAAACTGTGGCGCATAACAAAGTTCTGCCTCTTCCAAATCAAAAACCGTCGCCCCATTTTGCAACGCCATTGCTATCACATCAATGCGTTTTTCTACTCCTGCTTCACCAACAGCTTGCGCCCCCAAAATTCGCCCATCTTCAGGAGAGAATAAGAGTTTAATATCGATCGGTTTAGCATTAGGGTAATAACCAACATGATGACCCGGATGTAAGTAAACTTTGCCATATTCCCAACCCAACCTTTGCAAAGTTTTTTCATTCACCCCAGTACAAGCAACCGTCAGCCCAAAAATGCCACAAACCGAAGTTCCTTGCACTCCACGAAAAGTACTATCTCTACCAAAAATTACATCAGCAGCCACCCTACCCTGACGATTTGCTGGCCCAGCCAAAGGAATTAATAACCATTCCTTAGTCACAAAATCTTGAACTTCAACAACATCTCCCACCGCCCAAATTTGGGGGTCACTAGTCTGCATCTTTTCATTAACCTTAATCCCACCTTTATCCCCAATTTCCAATCCTGCATCCTTAGCCAAAGTAGACTCTGGACGCACCCCAATTCCCAAAATTACTAAATCCGCTTGATGAACTTCTCCAGATTTAGTTTTAACAACAATTCCCCCCTCCGAATGAGATTCAAAACTGACAACACTATCACCTAAACGTAAGATTACCCCATGAGAAAGTAGAGAGTTATTGATTGGAGTGGTCATTTCGCGATCGAAAGGTAGCATAACTTGAGATTGCGCCTCTAACAAAGTTACAGAAATTCCCCGATGCACCAAATTTTCAGTCATTTCTAAACCAATAAAGCCCCCACCAACTACCACTGCTTTTGTAACTTTATGTTCCTCAATCCATTCCCGAATGCGACGACTATCAGGAATAGTTCTTAAAGCAAAAATTCCCGGTAAATCAATCCCCGGAAGATTAGGGCGAATAGGAGAAGCACCCGGAGCTAATACCAAAGCATCATAATATTCTTGATAAACCTCTCCAGTCTGGTGATTTTTTACATTAACTTCAGATTTTTCCCGGTTAATCGATAACACTTCATTTTCTAGCCGGACATCTATATTAAATCGTTGTTTAAACAAGTTAGCATTAGCAATCAACAACTTTTTCTCATCAGTAATCACATCGCCCACATAATAAGGTAATCCGCAATTAGCAAAAGAGACAAAAGACCCCCGTTCAAAAATAATAATTTCCGCAGTTTCCGACAAACGACGCGCCCTAGCCGCACAAGAAGCACCCCCAGCAACTCCCCCAACAATTAACAATCTTTTTTGGCGATCGCTCATACTTTTTTCACCTCAATATTTGGCAAAATAATCCCCCATAATTAAATTCTTTAGATCTTTCTTCACTTATTTTTTAGTATTCAGACTAATGCCAGAAATTGAATTCTCTCCCCATCTCCCCATCTCCCCATCTCCCCATCTCCCCATCTCCGAGAGTCCCCCTGCTCCCCTGCCTCAAAATTTGATACCCTAGCTTAAATAACATCTTGGGAACGAGTACGAGCGTGGACATTCAAATTGGGCGTGGTAAAGCAGCCCGCCGAGCATACGGTATTGATGAAATCGCACTAGTGCCGGGGCCTAGAACTTTAGACCCCAGTTTGGCAGACACTCGCTGGCACATAGGCGGTATTGAACGAGAAATTCCGATTATTGCCAGTGCGATGGATGGTGTAGTCGATGTACGCATGGCAGTAGAATTATCGCAATTGGGAGCCTTGGGAGTTCTTAACCTAGAAGGAATCCAAACGCGCTATGAAAATCCAGAGCCAATTTTAGATCGAATTGCCTCAGTGGGTAAAGAAGAGTTTGTTCCCCTGATGCAGGAACTTTATGCAGTACCTATTAAACCAGAGCTAATTGAGCGACGCATCCAAGAAATTAAACAACAAGGTGGTATTGCCGCCGTTAGCGCCACCCCCGCTGGAGCCAGCAAATATGGTTCAGTAGTTACCAAAGCGGGAGCAGATTTATTTTTTGTTCAAGCTACTGTAGTTTCAACTGCTCACTTATCCCCAGAGTCAGTAACGCCACTAAACTTAGAGCAGTTCTGCCAAGAAATGCCCATTCCAGTAATTTTGGGTAACTGCGTCACTTACGAAGTTGCCCTCAATTTAATGAAAGCTGGCGCAGCTGCAATATTAGTAGGAATTGGCCCCGGTGCTGCCTGTACTTCTAGGGGCGTTTTGGGTGTTGGGATACCTCAAGCAACTGCTGTCGCTGATTGTGCTGCTGCCAGAGATGATTATTTTCGGGAAACGGGCAAATATGTGGCAGTGATTGCTGATGGTGGTTTAATAACTGGCGGTGATATTTGTAAGTGTATTGCTTGCGGCGCAGATGGCGTGATGATTGGTTCTCCTTTCGCTAGAGCCAAAGAAGCGCCGGGACGTGGTTATCACTGGGGCATGGCAACTCCTAGCCCAGTTTTACCTCGTGGCACTCGGATTCGCGTCGGCTCTACAGGTACATTAAAACAAATTCTTCGGGGGCCGGCAGCGCTTGATGATGGTACTCACAACCTATTAGGAGCCTTACAGACCAGTATGGGTACTTTAGGAGCCAAAAACATGAAAGAAATGCAGCAAGTCGAGGTGGTAATAGCTCCCTCTCTGTTAACCGAGGGTAAGGTATATCAAAAAGCTCAACAACTGGGTATGGGTAAGTAGTTTTACAAAGGAAAAATTAAAGTGAGGAAATTTTTCTGTATGCCCTGCTAACCTACCCTAAAACTGATTCTGTAGCCTACAATAGAGAAAGCGGAGACGCATGTTTCCGTTCACTCCTCACACCACACTCCGCCCGGACTAATGTTCGGGCGGTTCCTTATTTAGGGTAGTAAATTTTTCCTGCCAAAAGTTTTGATTTTCCCAGCTACTCAGAGTTGATCTACCTGTGGATAAGAGAACAATAGCTTTTCGGTGTGGTAGAATGCCGAAAGAAATAAAGACAATATTAGGTAAGGAATTGAGGGCATGGCAGCAGCCGCACAAGTTACAGACTCTACTTTTGACGAAGAAGTAGTTGAGAGTGATGTTCCTGTTTTAGTTGACTTTTGGGCTCCTTGGTGTGGGCCTTGCCGTATGGTCGCACCCGTGGTAGATGAAATCGCCGAGCAGTACGCAGGTCAAGTAAAAGTAGTTAAGGTCAATACTGATGAGAATCCCAATGTTGCTAGCAAATATGGGATTCGTAGCATTCCGACGCTAATGATCTTCAAAGGCGGTGCGAAAGTGGATATGGTGGTGGGTGCAGTTCCGAAGAATACTTTAGCCCAGACTTTGGAAAAGCATCTCTAAACCTCTCTTTACGCCACGCGGAATTTAAAATTCTCTTACTTCAAATTTCTGAAAGTCCAGAGAATAAGCTGTTCAAAGATTTTGAATGGTTGAAATATTTCTGCTGTGTTGGACTAATTAGGTCGGAGAAGCTCCAATGAAGCTAAATAGTTGACTTAGGAGACTGGGAAAGCCGCGTTGTTTCCCGCAAGTTTAATTTAGCGTCTTCGATCGCTAGGATTTAAGACGCTTTTAGCATTTGATGCGAAATAATACTGTAATAACCCGATCTGGGGTAAAGTTGTGGAGATTTCCGGCAAGCAAAAGCTACATCGGGACAGGAAACTCGCTACAATATAATACCCGCCAGAGCGGAATAAATTATGACTATTACACCCTCGTTCAATACAAATGAGTCTTTGCCAGGAGAGTTGGCAGAGTTAATCAAGCGGCTACCTACGCATAAGTATAAGAAATGGATTGAGCAATCACTGGCTACGTTATTAAGGATGGGTAGTGGTGAGATCGATCGCCTGGATTGGAAGATCTTAAGTGCTTCGTTATCAGATTTGGAGCGAGGCTTTAAAACCTTTTATCCCTATCGGCATATTCGCAAAGTCACCTTCTTCGGTTCGGCTCGTTTGCCATCAGATAGTCCTGAATACCAAATGGCTGTAGACTTTGGTCGTCGCGTCACCGAGTTAGGATTCATGCTGATGACAGGTGGCGGCGGCGGCATTATGCAGGCGGGAAATGAAGGTGCAGGCAAAGACAAGTCTTTTGGGTTAAATATTCAGCTGCCTTTTGAACAGTCAGCTAATCAGTTTATCGATGGAGATCCCAAGTTAATTCACTTTAAGTATTTTTTCACGCGCAAGCTGTTTTTATTACGAGAAAGTGATGCTATTGGGGTTTTTCCTGGTGGTTTTGGGACTCAAGACGAAGCTTTTGAGTGTCTTACCCTTTGTCAAACTGGTAGATATGGCCCGGTTCCTTTAATTTTGATCGATCGTCCGGGTGGTGATTATTGGACAGACTGGGATGCCTACGTAGAAAAGCATCTAGTCAAACGGGGATTAGTCAATCCTGAAGATCGCAGCGTGTACACAATTACAGACGATTTAGATGTAGCTTGTGAAGCGATTACCAGCTTTTATCGAGTTTATCACTCTAGTCGTTATGTAGGAGAACAATTCGTCATTCGCCTCAAGTCCGAACTAAAAGACTCAGATGTTGAATGGTTAAATGAGAATTTCTTAGACATTCTGGTGAAAGGACGAATTGAAAAAACCCCAGCTTTCCCACAAGAGACAGGTGACGAAACCTTTGATTTACCTCGTCTAGCCATGTATTTTAATCAACGCGACTTGGGAAGACTTTATCAGATGATTGCGGCTATTAATCGCATGAATCCTACTTCTCCAGAGTCGGAACATCCAGAACTTAAGTAAGTAAAAACAAGGAAGGGAAGAAGAGACACTCCAGATGGGCAGACGCTCCTGACGGGGAGAGTTCTTCCATTTGTTCTATCTTTGTATCTCTTCTTTCTTTTGTTAGCTTTCCCCGGCTGGGTTGGTAGTCTTTCCTTTGCAGTGATGAAATTAGGCATTACTCAGGTTTTAAGTAGTATTTAAATTTTAATTACAAAAATCTTAAATATCTTGGCGAAAATCCTCCGTAATTTACTGGATATGATATAATTCGTGCTTGAATTAAAAATTTGCTAATAGAGAGAATTGGGTAACACTAGCAGGGTAGTTTTTCCGGGAAAATACGTAACTTATCCAAAACTTCTTATTGATATTCCGCAATCTTCACCAAGACAAGTGATTAGGATGTTTGCGACAGTAATAATAACAAGCTCATAAGTCACACTAAAACTTTAGAGTGTCCGCGAAGCTATCACCACTTGATTTCCTTGGTTCTAACTCATTATGTCTAACAAACAAGCTAAAATTAAATTTCCTGTCTGGCGTTTTCTCAACCAGCCTTTGTTTAGTTCTAAAACTAAATTAGTATTAAATCCTTATAAATTCTGGTACTTGTACAGAATTGAATTATTAGAACGCTGCTTGGCTAAAAAGTGCGAATCAGAAGGTCGTCATTATAATTAAAATTTATTGAACGTGCGTAAAACCCCATCCCAAGAGTGGGTGGGGATGAAAGCACGGTTAAAGGAGGGGGTTCGATGCCCCCTCCTTTAACAATTAGCGTCGTTTTTGGGAGTCAATATATCGCTTAACAGCTTCAGAAGAAG
>NZ_JBHFNQ010000094.1:0-25929 GCF_041929345.1 Floridaenema aerugineum BLCC-F46 | reverse complement strand
TTCATAAATGTTACAAACCAGGGAACGGTGCGTTAGGCACGGGAATTTATTGATGGATTGGAATGCTGAATTTATCGCCCGTGCCTAACACACCCTACGATTAAATAAGATTTTGTTATCACCATAAATCCGGGAGAGCCTAAATAGATTGTAACTCATTGGCGCTCTCGCTCAATTTGTGCGATCGCATCCTCAAAATCAATCACTTCATCATCAGCAGCTTTTGCATTATTGAAAGCCCGAATAGATTCTAACTCTTCCAATTCTTCCAGAATTTTTTTGTAATCTGCGATATCCAGAAAAACGCCGATGCGATTCCCACTTTCATCTACTAAATATCGCTCTTTATATCGAGTCATAAAATTTTCTGTAAATTAGTTAGTTATTATTATAATAGCTGCAACTGTTCGCGATTCGCGAAGCGATCCCTTTGGGAATCGCATTTCCTCAAAACCTTAAACTTACGAGTGCGATCGCAAAGTTGTAAAATAAACTTAATTACCCCTAACAGTGGTTATAAATTATGACTCAAGAACTAATTGATTTAAGAGCCAGTATTTTAGAAGGACGCTATGAAGATGCTTTGGCAATTGTCGATGAATTAGATTGGATGAGTAAAAAAGCAACACTACTTGCTATTGAATCATTTCTCCTAAGAATGCTGATTCACTTAATTAAAAATCAACTCGAACAGCGATTAACAAATTCTTGGGCTGCTTCGATTCGCGGTTCAATAGTTGAAATCAAAAAACGGAATCTGCAAGATAATAAAACTTCCTATCACGTTCAATTAAATGAATGGGAAACAATGTTGGAAGAGATTCTAGAACAAGCAATTAGTGATGCCAGTGTAGAAGTTTTTAATGGTGAATATACCCCTTTTCAATTATCGGAAATGGTAGAGAGAACCGAGATAATTGTCATTGCTAAAAACTTGCTTGATTTGACTTATCAGCACTCAGCCAAAGAGTTGCCCGCAGTTATTAATGATTATTTAACTCAATTACCTGGGGGTGAAGATTGGCAATTTGGTAGGCAAAGATAGGTAAGTTATTAAATTTATAATTGCTGAAATTGTGCTAATAACCAAGCGCCAACCTGTGCTTGATTTTCATCGCGACTGCGCTGTAAAGCTTCCTCTAACAAAGAAATGGGTAATCCCGGTAAAATTTCCGATCGAGTAATCCGTCTACTACCATTATTAGCGATAATTGCAAAAGCAATAATTTGGGCGCTTTGTACATCTACTACCCAGTATTCAGCTACTTCTAATTCTTCGTAAAGTAAACGTTTTTGACCTAAATCATCAGCTAAACTTGTATCGGCAATTTCAATTGCTAAATCTGGCGGTGGAACATTATCGAGATTAGTTATTGTGCTTCCGGTTGGTGCTAATTGCGATCGCTCTCCCACATAATAAGATATATCTGGTTGTGCTTCTCTTACACCTGTTTTTTGGTAGCTACAATTATCTAGTCCGTTGACAGCAATACCTTTGATAATGCAGTAAAGAATAATAGCAAATAAAACAATTACGTGATTACTGGCGTGATCTGGACAAACTGGCGTTGTTTCAATCCTCATTTGTTTGTTATGGTAGTAGCATTTGGCTTTTTGATAAGCAGGATTTTCAGAAGTTTGGATGAACTTATCCCAACTTGCTACTACCCAGATGTCAGTTGGTAATTTAGTTGTAATCATCGCTTACCTCTTGAATAAGATTTTAGGGCGATCGGTGCTAACTTACTATATATGATAAACAAAAAGACTTCCTATTTGTTATCCCCACTCTCATCTTTTACATTCTCATCTGTCGCCTCTATTATCCCATTTCCTATTTCACATTGCTCAATTAATTCCTGCATACTTGCCGGAAAAGTGCCATTCAAAACCATCTTCTGAAAAACCGCATAACAATCATTTTTATCTCCCTCTTTCCGGGGATAACCTAACCATAAGATAACTATTTCTTTTTGTTCTTCCTGTTGGTATACTCTAAAAAACAGTCGATACCTGTTTGGTAAACCCATCCCTTTCAAACGACTATATCCCCGCAGGTCATCTTTAAGGGCAAAACGAAGAGAAAAAGGATCTGAGGGAATATGCTCTAAATATCCCTGCCTAACTGCTAAAAATAGCTTAACTTGTGGATGCGATCGATATTCTTTTTCATTCGATAATCGAGCTTTGATTTTCTTAACATTATTAACTAGATCCAGTCTTTGTTTGCTGAATAAAGGGTGGAAGCGGATATTCCACCCATGCGAAATTAGATGAGTCATGGGTCTAATGTAACTCCCTCTAAAAGAGCATCTTCCTCAGCTTTCATCTCCTCTGTATAAGGCACAAGAATAGAGGGATCTTTAATTACATCTGCCATCAGCGCATCTAGGAATAATCGCAACATTTTGGGATCTTCCTCTTCTTCATTATCCTCATCTTCAGACACTAACCTTACCAGTAGAGTGTTGTCAGATAACACCTCAATTTTCACGCTGGCATTATCCCATTGCGGATGATCTTTATAGAATGAATCTGGTACTGGTATCCCCCGCAAAGAAGCGGTTTCGTTGGCATTTACAGAATAAATTTTGGATGTCATAATCTTTGTTTCCTTCTGCTGCTTACCTCTTTAATAATATTGTAGGGCAATACTTCCTATATTACGATCGAAAAAAGAGCAACAGACTTCCAAAAACTTACATGAATTCCCTAATTTAATGTTAAATTAAAACCAGAGCTTACCCAGCTGATTTGAGGAAACAACAATGGTAGCATCTTGCTATATTGTTACAGATGAAGAACTGATGCAAATTAGTGCAAAAAATCCCGATTTGCGCTTTGAACGAAATGCTGATGGGACTTTAGTAATTATGGCACCAACAGGCGGAATTTCTGGGAATAGAGAAGCAAAAGCAGGTGCTTATTTATTGAGTTATGTAGAAAGTCATGATTTAGGCGAAGTATTTAGTTCTAGCACAGGTTTTAAATTACCTAATGGTGCAGTTAGATCCCCAGATGTCGCTTTTGTTGCTAAAGGAAGATTGCCAGAAAATTGGGATGAAGGCGAAGATGGGTTTATTAATTTAGCACCCGATTTTGTGATAGAAATTCGTTCTAAAACTGATAGTTTAGAGACTCTGCAAGAAAAAATGCAAGAGTATATGGAAAATGGCGTAAAATTAGGTTGGTTGATTGATAGAAAAAATCAACAAGCTTGGGTTTATCGTGCTGATAAATCAGTTACTCAGTATCCAGCAACAGCTATTTTGGATGGAGAAAATGTTGTGCCTGGGTTTACTTTGCGTTTGGAGCGTTTGTTGTAGTATTCTATTTTTAGTTGTGAGCGATCGCACTTTCTATCAAATTTAATCAAAATGGATTAGCATATATTTTATAAACCTTCGATCGCACAACACTTAAGTTATTATTTCCCATGCAGAAGCTAAAAAGCGAATTACCAAATGGCAATAATCCACATCATTTAGGAGCAAGCATTATGAACAATCAATTGATTCAAAGTTCACCAGAAATTCTCTCTGGTACTCCCGTATTTTTCGGCACTCGTGTACCAATCAAAACCCTAATTGATTACCTAGAAGCAGGTGATTCTCTTAATGAATTTCTCGATGATTTTCCTACAGTTACTCACGAACAAGCAGTTGCTTTTCTCAATTTAGCCCTGACATCTTTACTACAAAATTATGAGAGTGCTGCTTGATGAATGTCTACCAAAAAAGTTAAAACGAGAGTTAGTTGGTCATACTGTGATTACAGTACCACAACAAGGTTGGGCTGGTAAAAAGAATGGTGAATTACTTCAACTTGCAGAAAGCGAATTTGATGTTTTCCTCACCATCGATCGCAATTTAACAGCCCAACAAAACTTGAGTACCCGTAATATTGCGATCGTAGTAATAGTAGCCCCAAGTAACAGAATAGAAGCCCTTAAACCACTAATACCCCAACTTCTAGTTATCTTGGAAACCATTCAATCTGGTCAAGTAATTTACGTTTGCTAACAACTTTGTCAAAAAGAAAAAAGAGCGACATTCCGATCGCTCTTTCCCAAAAAATCATCAACAAAAACCGATTAATTAACCTTAGCTACAGCAGCTAACATCTCTTTTGCTTGGTGAACATTTTGGCGCACAGATTCCGCTGAAATATGCAAAGCGGAAAGTTCTGCTTCGGAGAGATTCAACTCCACAATACTTTCCACTCCCGCACATCCCAAACGGCTAGGAACGCCAACATAAATGTCATTTAAACCATATTCACCTTGCAGATAAGCGCAAGTGGGAACTACACGCGACTGGTTATACAAAATTGACTCTACCATCAAACAAGTGGCAGAAGCCGGAGCAAAATATGCACTTCCAGTTCGCATTAATTCCACAATTTCTGCGCCACCGTTGCGCGTTCTTTTAATTAACCGATCGATCGTTTCCGGCTCCATGATTTCGGTAATTGGCACGCCACTAACGGTAGAATAGCGAGGTAAAGGAACCATTAAATCCCCATGTCCTCCTAATACCGTTGTGGTAATATCAGTGATGGCAACTCCTAATTCCATTGCGATAAAAGATTGGAATCTGGCTGAATCTAAAACTCCTGCCATTCCCATAACTCTATTACTCGGAATTCCACTAGCTTGCCATGCCAAATAAGTCATCACATCTAGGGGATTGGTGACTACAATTAAAATGGCGTTTGGGGAATGTGCGATCGATCTTTGCACCGCTTCCACCACAATTTGAGCATTAGTTCGCATCAAATCATCGCGAGTCATCCCCGGCTTACGCGGAATTCCCGCAGTAATCACCACAATATCCGAATTTGCCGTATCTACGTAATCATTCGTGCCAATAATTCGACAGTCGTGCTGTTCTATTCCCCTCGCCTGGGTTAAATCTAACGCAATACCTTGAGGCATCCCCGCCACAATATCCAGCAACACCACATCCGCTAAGTTTTTCTCAGCAATGCGTTGCGCCAGAGTACTACCAACTTTACCCGCACCAATAATGGTGACACGAGTAGAAGCGCAAAGAGGCAGGGAGGAAGAAAATTTAATCATTTTGCAGATTCTAGCTGATCTAAACGCAGCCAGATATTAGGGGTGGGTACTTGCCCGAATTTCACTAGAGCATAATCGTTTCGTAAGTCTACAACTTCCCCTTTAGTCTCAAACATATAGCTGGGAAAGCGAGTATCACTAGCTTTCGCTTCGAGGCTATTCTCTAGTTTTTCCCGGACTGCGTGGACTAAATCACCTTTTTTGATTGCCATAATTTTGCTCGCTTTGTCTCTCAATCTCTTATATAAAGAATTATCAACTACAGCAAGCATCTGTCACAAGTTATAGGCAAGGTTTTGGATTTTAGATTGAGAAGCGATATTGTTTTACTCACATCTTGCACCTGTCGTTTTAGCCCACCGGGAAATTAATTTTCTTTCCCCCAGTATGTAAGGGCGGGTTTTGTTGTCAGGTTATCTGTTATACAGAAGGGTTATCTGCTAAACCCGCCCCTACAATTTGACTCTAAGCATTTAGTCCTCTTGAGAGGACTTTCGCTATTAGCCTGCGAATTGATTCGCAGGCGGATGTTGGGACTAATGCAAGATTTGAATTGTACCAACTCCCCATTACCCATTACCCATTACCGCCTTAACTTTGACATTGAGGGCAAAAATGAGACGATCGTCCCGCTAATCTTATTCTTCCCAAAACACTGCCACAAATTTTACATGGTTCACCATTTCGGTTATAAACCCAAGCTACTCCACCATAGTTTCCGTTGATCCCCTGAACGTTGAGGAAATTACTAAAAGTAGTTCCCCCAGCTTCGATACTCGTTTGTAAAACTTGAATTATGGCATCGCGCAACCGAGAAATTTGCTCTTTACTCAAGGCTGTACACAAAGTTGTAGGGCTTATTTTACTGAGAAACAAAGCTTCATCGGCGTAAATGTTACCAATCCCAGCAATTAACTCTTGATCTAATAAGGCAGTTTTAATCGGTCGTCGGCGATTTTTCAGCTTTTCTACTAAATACTCTACAGTAAATTCTGGGTCAAAGGGATCGGGCCCAAGTTTTTTCACTCCTGAAATTATGCTTTCTGGAGTTTCGTTGGCTGGTATCCACCACATTTTCCCGAAAGTCCGCTGATCTACAAAACGTAATTCCTGATTTTCGCCAAAAAACAGCCTGACTCTGGTGTGTTTTTGTAAAGGTTCATCTTGCTGCAACCACAATAATTGTCCAGTCATTCGCAGATGAACACCTAACCAACCAAATCCCGGACTGAGTTCTGCTAATAAATATTTGCCCTTTCTATGCCATTGAATTATTTTACTGCCTTTCAGTCCAGCTAAGAAATCATTAATTGAGGAGGGATGAGCGATCGTCCTCGCCAATAACACATCTCCCCCCTCAATTTGCTGATTTTGGGTCAATTCATTTAGACCCCTTTTTACTGTTTCAACTTCAGGCAGTTCAGGCACAATTTAACGCTTTTCTGTTCCTTGATTTCCGCCGCCTTCTACTAGAGGATCGCCACTTCCTGATTCTTGTTCAGCAGTCCGCTTACCACTAGTAGGAGTAGCAACACTGGTTTTACGTTTGCTTTCATCGATCGGAGTTGAGTAAGCCGCCGATTTCATGTCTTTTCTGGATTCTATTTCCGATGCTGGAACCGCCACCAATTCGCTTTCAGCAAAATTGTTAGTGTTCACACCTGCATAATTCATTTTTTCAAAGCGAACAATCACAGGATATTTTATCCCACTTTGATCCACTGTCGCAACCGTACCGACATCTTGAAACCAGTAAGATTCTTTTCTCATTACTCTTACTCGATCGCCACGTTTAATCGCCATGAAACTTTTTCCTTTAACACAGTGTATACTTCCAAGTTACTGTTGACTAATTGCTGACAATAGTATCTAAAGGTAGAGCTAACTTTCATACTGAAGATAGATCTTCTCATGAGTATTAGATCTTAGGATTAACTTACATTTAGGGCTGCTATAAAACTCTTCGTTTGGTCTTTATTGCCAAAGAGGAATTGCTTTTGATTGCTTAATTAAGGCATAGAAAAGCGAAGAGGGTAGAATTGCATTAATTACTAATACATTCTGCCCTCTCATAGCTAATTCTAGAGTCAATTCGGACAGACTCTATGAACTGGTTTTTAGTTTAGGTAGTCAGGTGTCCCAAGCCAAACTGACTAACTAAAAATTCGCTGTTGCTGCTGGTGATTCAGCTAACTACCTCTAGTTCGCTTTCGGCAAAGTTATTGGTGTTAACACCACCAGCGTTGCCACTGTAGCCAGTGTAGTTAACTCTCTCAAAGCGAACGATCACTGGAAATTTGATCCCGCTTTGGTCAACGGAAGCAACTGTGCCAACATCTTGATACCAATAGGACTCTTTACGGAGAACTCGTACCTTAGATCCACGTTTAATCGACGACATATTTGTGTTTTCCCTTTCGAGATAATGCAAATGATTGCTCAATTGCTTTTCAGAGTACTACTCTAGAGGTACTTCCCGTAAGCTACCTAACTTTAAGTTTTGTTAATTATCTGCCTAGTGGAGAGCGATCGAAATAGGCAGAATTTCCGCAATCTGGGGGATTGCAGGTAGGGTTTGCGATCGCGAAAAAGTTTACAAAGACAGAAGGAAAGGGAAATAACTAACAGCTGATTCCCCTTTCCCCTTTCACCGTTCCCTTTCTTAGTCTTCAAATAGCTTCATCCCCAGGCGGTGGCAAAACGCAACAGTTGACTTCATCAATGCAAACTTTACCCCACTGCAAAGCCCAACGTACCAGTGCTACCCGGTTTTCGGTTTTGGTCTTTTCGAGAATGTTGCTAATGTGATTATCTACGGTGCGCTTGCTGATTTGCAGCTTTTCGGCTATTTTCTCATTAGTTAAGCCATCGGCGACTAACTCTATGATTTGTAATTCTCTATCGGAGAGAGACGCATCAGTTCCAGATACCGGACTAGTCATAATGGATTCCTATACCCTGTAAATCTACCTATGACAATTTTAGAATACTCTACGATTCGCTTTTTTTGCCTTGGCTATTGATCGTCAGAAATTTAGGGAAAATACCGCTATGAGTGATACTCAGGTTCTCTGTATTGGTGAAGTTTTATTTGATTGTTTAGCAGATCAACCGGGAAAATCTCTAAAAGAAGTGGAGTCTTGGACTGCTTACCCCGGAGGTGCGCCAGCAAATGTAGCTTGTGCTTTAGTAAAATTGGGGACAGCTACGGGTTTTATTGGTTGTGTGGGTGAAGATGAACCGGGAAATTCTTTAGTTGCGTTGTTTCAAGAAATTGGTGTGGATGTAACGGGAATTCAACGTCATCCCAAAGCACCAACGAGGCAAGTTTATGTGTTACGATCACAAACTGGCGATCGCCAATTTGCCGGTTTCGGTGATTTAGATACGGGAGATTTTGCCGATACTAAGTTAAGAGTTTCTCAGTTACCGGAAAGTCTATTTCCAGGTGTAAGTTTTTTAGTTTCAGGAACTTTGGAATTAGCTTATCCCCAAAGTCGGGAAGCGATCGAAAAAGCCGTAGAACTCGCCAAGCAAAATCATGTTAAAGTGTTCGTAGATGTAAACTGGCGACCTGTTTTTTGGCCCAACCCAGACCTCGCCCCTGGCGTAATTTTAAAGTTTTTAGAGCAAGCTGATTTTCTCAAGCTTTCTGATGAAGAAGCTCAATGGTTGTTTAATACTATCGATCCTAGTGCGATCGCAAAACAACTACCACATTTACAAGGCATTTTAATCACTGCTGGCGAAGCAGGTTGTAGTTATTATTTAGCACATAATTCCGGCAAAATCCCCGCTTTTCCCGTCAATGTCGTCGATACAACTGGCGCAGGCGATAGCTTCGTTGCCGGATTTATTCATCAATTATGCCAACATGGTATGGATGTTTTAAGTGATGCAGAAACAGCAAAAAATGTGGTAAGGTACGCTAGTGCAGTTGGCGCAATTACGACCATGAAAGCTGGTGCGATCGCTGCTCAACCCACACCAGAAGAAGTAGAAGAATTTCTTAGTTTACATTAGTTTCTTCTCTTTCTCTTTCCTTCGCGTTCTTTGCGTTCTTTGCGGTTCAAAAAAATCTTAAATCTTGAGGAGTGTTGTTAATGATTCCAGAAATTAGCCAGAAACTTTTAGCTGCCAAAAAAGCCAAAGGTATCAGTTTTGCCGATCTAGAAAAGATTTTAGGTAGAGATGAAGTTTGGATAGCAGCGGTTATTTATCGTCAAGCAAGTGCTTCCGAAGAAGAAGCAAAACAACTAATTGATGCTTTAGGACTTGGCGGTATTTATGTCCAAGAATTAACCGAACCTCCTGTTAAAGGATTAGGGCCAGTAGTTCCTACCGATCCTTTAATATATCGCTTTTATGAAATTATGCAAGTTTATGGAATGCCAATTAAAGAAGTGATTCATGAAAAGTTTGGGGATGGGATTATGAGTGCGATCGACTTTACCTTAGATGTGGAAAAGGAAGAAGATCCGAAAGGCGACAGGGTAAAAGTAATTATGAATGGCAAGTTTCTACCTTATAAAAAGTGGTAAACTAAAGGGTGGGTGATACTCACCCTTTTTATTAATCTATAGAAAACCTGTCAAAGGTAATCTAATTAAACTTATGATAGAGGATAAAAAGAAAAAAAAGAATTTTGCCAGTTTCAACAAAAAACAAGCTTTCAAGCAACTCAATCTTACAGATTTAATGCCTTGGAAAATTGAAGCTCAACCAATTCAGGCTAGTGACTTTTTTCAAAAAAGATTAGAGAGATTACAGAGGTTTGATTTAGAAGGATATGAAGAATCCAAAAAACTATTAATTGATGCTATTTGTGAAGAAGCACTAGAAGGATGCGAAAAACTCAAAATTTGGAAAGGTGCTGCTTTAGAAACAGATGTAACCTCTGGTAATGTAGATTATTTAATTGCTGAACGCAAGCGATATTTAGAAGCACCCTTTCTCTGTATAGTTGAAGCTAAAAAAGATGATTTTGAGCAAGGTTTAGCCCAATGTTTAGTTGAAATGCAAGCTTGCCAAATTCAAAATCGAAAAATAGGTAAAGAAATAGATGTGTTTGGCATTGTTACTAATGGCGATGGATGGAGATTTTACAAACTAACTCCCGAAAATACTGCTTATGAAACATTGCTTTATGGAATAGCCCATCTTGATGAAGTTTTAGGTTTAGTTCACTATGTTTTCCAATTATGTCAACAAAATTTGGATTAAAGTTAGTGGAATGGTGCGTTACGTTAGCACGCTTCGCACCCTACGACTTAAAGTTAACTCAAAAATTCACGAGGATCGGTAACATATCCTGTGAGGGCGGAAGCTGCTGCGGTGTAAGGAGAAGCTAGGTAAATTTGTGCTTCTTTGTTACCCATTCTTCCGGGGAAGTTACGATTAGTTGTAGAAACGCAAATTTCCGGTTCATTTAACCGCCCAAAGGTGTCTTTTGGCCCACCTAAACAAGCAGCACAAGAAGGTGCAGCTGGTTCAATACAACCCGCTTCTAAGAAGATTTCCGAAAGTGTTTGTCCGTCATATTTATAAGTGAACAAATCTTCGTAAACTTTCTGAGTTGCAGGTACTAAATAGGTGGGAACTTTGACTTTGTTACCTTTAATAATTTTGGCAGCATTGATAAAGTCAGAAGTTTTTCCACCTGTGCAAGAACCGATGTAAACTCGGTTTATCTTCACATCACTGCATTCTCTTGCTAAGGCGCGGTTGTCGGGTGAGTGAGGTTTGGCGACGACGGGTTCTAATTTGCTGACATCATAGTGATGTTGGCTGTAGAATTTTGCGTCGGTGTCGGTGTAAACTGCTTCAAAGGGTTTGTTGGTGCGATCGCGCAAATACGCAAAAGTAGTTTCATCTGCGGCAACTGTACCATTTTTTCCACCTGCTTCGATCGCCATATTGCACATTGTCATTCTTTCTTCCATTGACATTGCCGCAATGGTGCCCCCAGCAAATTCCATTGTGCGATAATTGGCTCCAGCAACGGAAATATCACCAATAATTTGTAAAATTAGGTCTTTCGCCAATAAGTAAGGTGGCAATTCTCCATCTAAGACAAATCTCATGGTTGCTGGTACTTTAATCAAAAGTTTACCAGTTCCCATAATGAATGCAGCATCGGTGTTGCCAATACCTGTGGCAAATTGACCAAAAGCGCCAGCGTTACAGGTGTGGGAGTCTGTACCAAAGAGGACTTCGCCGGGACGGGTGTGCCCTTCTTGGGCTAGGGCGACGTGGCAAACTCCTTTATAATCGGGGTTAGCTTTGAAGTCAGAGCGATCGGTAATGTCGTAAAAGTATTTAATCTCCTGTTCTTTGGCGAAGTCGCGCAAAATGTCCACGTTGCGGTTAGCGCGTTCATCAGCGGTAAAGATATAGTGATCGGGAATTAAAACAATTTTTTCTTTGTCCCAAACTTTAGCATCTGCACCAAATTCTCGGTGAAAAACTCCGATCGTTCCGGGCCCACAAACATCATGAGTCATCAAAACATCTACGTCAACCCAGATGTTTTCCCCTGGTTCTACTAGCGATCGACGGGCGGCGCGTGCCAAAATTTTCTCAGTTAGGGTCATCCCCATAGTATGTTCTCCTGCAAAGTGCTGCTACTTGCGCTTTTCTCTTATTAATTATGCTATCTACTGCTTGTGCTCTATAGGCTTTAATTTCAGGCAGATTTAGGAATTCACGCAATTAGCGATTTTATCAGGGTGGGGCGATCGATCTCAATTAGCTGATTAACCTTGGGGTGCAAACTGATGCCAATGCCGAAAAAACCGAGAACTGAATGCTTAAACTGTGGAAAGCAGACAAAAAGAGCAGTTGAAAAATATTGTAGTAACAAGTGCCAAAATGACCACAGGTACAAGCTTTACATCACCTCTTGGTTAGCTGGACAGGAAGATGGAACTAAAAAGTATGGTAATGTCTCCAATCATCTGAGAAGGTTTTTAATTGAGCAATACGGCGAAAAGTGTTCCTTGTGTGGATGGTGTCAAGTTAATCCCCATACGGGTAAAATTCCTGTGGAAGTAGACCACATTGACGGAAATTGGCAGAATAATTCCCCAGACAACCTCCGCCTTTTATGTCCTAACTGTCATTCTCTCACACCGACATACAGAGCACGCAACAAAGGTAAAGGTAGAGATTGGCGTAGACACTTGTATACTGTCACTAACCTAGAGAGTGTCAATTTCGCGGGTTCCGAATCAGAGTCACAAAAAAATTCTCAGTTGTAGGGGTGTAAGTGTAGTGAAGTTTGCTATTATTGTTTATGTCGCTGGTGTAGCTCAGTGGTAGAGCAACGCACTTGTAATGCGTGGGTCGCAGGTTCAAATCCCGTCACCAGCTTACTTCGCCTATCTTTAATTTAAAAGGTAGGCAAGTCATCGTGCCATCTACCTGTTTATCTCAGGGTTATCTCAAGTGTACTCAGAATTACCCTACGGGGGTAGGTATGGATTGCTGATTGACTTGAGAAAACTTATAAATATTAACCATGAGATAAAAACATAGGTTAAAATTTAAGAAAATTAAATTGCTGATTTACCTGACCTGTATAATCATACTATCGGATAATATGAATGTTTCCAGTTCAGAGGTGGCGAATTATTATTATTTAACTTCAACTCTACTGAGTCATCCACTAATTGTTGATTGTGCAGTGTTGCCCAGAAGGACTGCTGGCGATCGAGAGTCGATCGCTTACATAGTAACTTCGAGTTATTTGTCTTCTGAAGTTCTACAAAATCATATTCAAAGTACTTTAGCTGGAACTACTTTGCCACCGATTAGTTTTGTGTTTGTGTCTCGTTTACCGCTTACAGATGATGGTGCTTTAGATGAGTAGAAGCTATTAGAACTGGAGGTCATTGATATGGATAAAGATTTGCTTGAACCATCGGCTATTACTTTTCAAGTTGAAGATAGATTGCAAGCCACTTTACTAAATCTGCCTGATAGTGAGACGATCGCACTTATTTCATCTAATCAGCAGCTAACGTACCGGGAGCTAAATCAGCAGGCTAATCAACTAGCTCATTATCTCCAAGCTTTGGGCGTAAAGCCAGAAACGCTGGTGGGGATTTACATGAATCGCTCAGTCGATCTGATCGTCGGGATTTTAGCAATTCTTAAAGTAGGGGCAGCTTATGTGCCGCTCGATCCGGGTTATCCGAGAGAGCGTCTTTCCTTCATTTTAGAAGATACTCGTGCCCAAATTGTCATTACTCATAGTTCATTAATATCAGAGCTACCAACCAATCTTACTCACGTCATTTGCGTGGATACTAGTTGGGAGGTTCTGGCACAGCAGAACACCGAAAACCCTGAGAATCTCCCACTTCCAGAGAATCTAGCATACGTGATGTACACATCTGGTTCCACCGCCAAGCCCAAAGGGGTGGCAATGTCGCATGGCAGTATTGCTCATTATATTAAATCTCTTAATCAGACTCTCAAAATTCAAGCCAGCGATACGTATTTACACACCGCCTCCTTCTCATTTTCCTCTTCGGTTCGGCAATTAATGTTGCCCTTAACCCAAGGCAGCAAAATTGTGCTGGCAAGCAAAGAACAAACCCAAAATCCCCTGAGCTTATTAGAACTGATTGAACAGCAGCAAGTTACAGTTTTTGATACCGTTCAGTCTGTATGGCGATATGTACTCAAACAATTGAAAGAGCTAGAACCTGCTTCTGCTCAGGCACTCGTGCCATCTAGTTTAAGAAAAGTCATTTTTTCTGGGGGACTTTTACCTTGCCTCCTTTATCAAGAAGTTCGTCAGTTATTGGGGACTGAGGTTAACATTTTCAATGTCTATGGTCAAACTGAAACGATTGGCACGTCTGTTTTTCCGATTCCTGCCACCTTCGATAAACGTGATGGCTATGTGCCAGTTGGTCATCCTTTAGCCCATGTGCAAGTTTTAGTTTTAGATGAAGAACTACAACCAGTTGCTGCGGACCAGAAGGGAGAACTGTGCATCATTAGTCCAGGGTTAGCAAGGGGGTACTTTAACCTTGCCGAGCTAACTGCAAAGAGGTTTATTGATTATTCATTGCCCGATCGAACTCTAGTTCGATTGTACCGGAGTGGAGATGTGGCTCGATTTCTGAGCGATGGAATGATAGAACTCTTGGGGCGTACAGACTATCAGGTGAAGATTCGCGAAATGCGGGTTGAACTTGAAGAAATAGAAGCGGTTTTAGAGCAACATCCTCTAGTTCGACAAGCGGTTGTTACAGCTATAGATGATGCCAACGACGGTAAAAGGCTGGTTGCATACATAGTTACAAACCAGTCAGACTCTCAACAAGTAGAGTTGAATCACGTACTGCGGGAATTTCTCAAGACAAAGCTGCCGGAATATATGCTTCCTTCTGTCATCTTAAAGTTAGAGAAATTGCCCCTTACCCCTAATGGCAAGATCGATCGCAAAGCTTTACCCACTAACCTGGAGCTAGTTCAACAAGATTTGGCAGTAGGATATCTACCTCCGCGCAACGATGTAGAACGAGAGTTAGCAGAAATTTGGCAAAAAGTTTTAGGCGTTCCCCAAGTTGGGATTCAAGATGACTTTTTTGAGTTGGGCGGAAACTCTTTTACAGCAGTATCAATTTTTGGGCAAATTGAAAGTAAGTTTGGCAAGCAATTACCATTGGGAAGTCTATTCGAGCGATCGACTATTGAATCATTGGCTGAAGTTATTCAAGAAACCACCTCCCAACTAGAAACTAATAATAATCCAGGATCGTCAACCAAACAGATAGTTAAAATTCAAGAAGGCGATCCTGGCAAAACACCATTGTTTCTGGTTCATGCCTTGGGAATGAGCGTACTCTACTACCGCGACTTTGCTCGCTATTTAGGGAGCGATCGACCTGTGTATGCCATTCAACCTCTGGAAGTGGAAGATCAATCTACTGTAGATAACCTTGAAGCTCTTGCATCCTTGTACATCAAAGAAATTCAAACTATTCAACCACAAGGACCTTACTTGCTGGGAGGACACTCATTTGGAGGGAAAGTTGCCTTTGAAATAGCGCAGCAACTTCAGCAACAGGGGCAAGACATCGCGTTCCTCGCCCTATTTGATACCTATGGCCCAAATGCCATGATTCGATTACCATTGCACAAGCGCATTCTGATTCACTTAAACAATCTCTACAGCCAAGGACCAATGTATCTAATTGAGAGGTTAGGTAGTTGGTATGGATGGATTGGTGGATTAGCGAAAACTGAATATGAAAGATGGACTTTTAGCAAAGCGCAAAAGCAATCTGAATCTATGTCTTTTGAGATCTTAAAGCGGGGAATAGAAGATTTTCATTCGGATTTGCAAAACCGTTATACCTATCGTCCATATTCCGGTGATATCCATCTGTTCCGCTGTACTGAACACGAGACTCTCAACTACTATGGTGTTGAATTGGATAAAGAGAAGTTAGGTTGGGATAAAGTAGCAACCGGAGGCTTAACAATTTATGACGCTTTAGGAAAACATTTGACAATGTTTGATGAACCTTATGTTAAGCCTCTAGCAGAAAATGTCAAAAGCTGCTTAGATAGAATCAGGAAAAGTGCATCGCTTCCTGAAAAGGGAAATCTACTCAAATAATTGTGAATTTTTGGAAGAAGCAGCATAATTAGCTAGCCATATTCCACACTTTTTGACGGTTAACTAAGGAATTACAAACCCTTGGCAAAACTCCTTAGTTAGCTGATCTGGGTGCCTTTACTATTAGGAATTAGCGAATCCAGAGGCTACAGAGCTTGAAAAACATGGGATTCGTTGCCTACTTAATTATTAATTATGGGCTCAACTCAAAATTACCTATTACCCCATTGTAGGTAGGTGAATGAGGAAGTTTGAGGAGTTTTAGGTAGAAATTAAGGAGCAGTCGCTATCCCCAAAAAATTATGAAAAACTTACACTTAGAACTCATATCATGTCCGGTCGATTACCCCCACTGTAGAGACGTTGCATAGAACGTCTCTACAGAGTTTCGGATTAAGGATATTATGGTTCATTAGCCGGACATGAGATCGGGGGAAAAAATTAAGCTGGATCAAAACAGGGAAAAACTGGTAGGTGCGATCGGTTCGATATCAGGATCGTAACCACCGATTTGATTAGTGCGTAAAACCCAGATTGTTGCCCCATATTTGAGAAAAATTTGGGCGATCGAATCACTAGCAATTCGGGGAAGAAGGGTGCGCCAACTGCTTAAACCCATTAACAAGTTTTGGATGGGATTATCTTCCAAAGTACTGCCCAAATTATACTCATTATTTTCCCAGTCAGGACGAGGCCCACCACAAGGTTGCAGTTCTTGTTGCAGTTCTTTCTTTAAGTGTTTGAGTTGCCAGAAGCGTTGCTCTTGTTCTGGATCAGGTTCTAGTAATTTATTGACTATTTCCGGGTTAGCTTGCAAAAATTTGGTTGTTTGCGTCAGACTGGCAAACAAGGCTTGATTGGAGTCTTGGGCGCAGTTGTTAGCAGGGCCAACGAAAGTTCCTCCAGTGCCATCTCCAATGCGATAACGAGCAGTCATGACTTGCAGTTGACGCAACATTTGTATTAAGGGAGAAACCTGGATGCCATCAAGGTTGTAAAAACCTGTAAAGGAATCGAGTTTAATCAAAAGATCGCACACAGGACGTAAACCTGCCCAACCGAATTGTCGATCGCCCATGTAACGTGACCAATGCAAAGTTCCGGCGATAATACCATCTGTGTTATGACTATAAACCTGGTGATAGCGAATATCAAATCTTAATTCATCAGCTAGAGGTTCCCAGATTACTTGGGCTACACCATAAGCAAAATGTCCAAAGAAAATGGGAGTGCTAGCGGCTGGTTCTTGCTTTTTCCCACCGATACCGCCGTAGGTGTGAATGACTAAAGCGAGGTCGTTTTCTTGCCATTGTGCGATCGTTTCCTCAATTCCCTCCCGACGAGGACTGAGCAAGACTGAAGTAATTCTACCTTTCTTTTTTGCTGCATCTACCCAAGCACCTCTGCGGATATAATTTTCTCCTAGTTTGCGGCCAAAAATTATCTTTTGAGGTTGCAGTTGCAACAAAGCACGGGGAGCAATAGACTGAACGACAAAAGTTCCTGACTTATCTTTGGCACCGTAAATATACCAACCTTGTTCATTGAGTGAAACCCTCTCAATACTGCGACTAGTGGAAGGAAAACAACCATTAGCATTTGCCTTTACCTCTGGCATTCTGACAATTTCTTCAACTCCATCAAACTTTCGCGTTGCTTTATTGAAATGCCAAACTCGGAATTTATCTGTACCAGCAAGCGGTTTGATAAATTTTACCAGTGCATAGTAACGCCCAGTAATTTGTATTGGTGTAGTCGAGATGTAGAGGGAAGTGGTAATGCTCCCCTGCTCTTCTACCCTGACTGGTTCATTGAGCATTACAATTACATCATCTGTGGGATGAGAGCCAGCTAAGGATTCTAAAGGGTCTACTAGTTGCCAGTGGTTTAAGCGATCGGGATGAATTAACCCGTTATATTTGCTGCTATACTCAGCATCGACGCTAAAGTGAACATCTCTGGTAGCTGCTGTAAGTAGCTTGTGGACAAAAGGATCGTTGCTCCAACGCAAGTTTACTACCTGTCCGACTAAGTGCTGATAATTATCAGGTGCATGATAGATTTCCAGCAATACTCCCCGCACTCGCTGCCTTTGTTCCGGTTTGGGTAAAATCAAGCGACCCATCCAATCAGCAATAGGGCGATATAGTGTGGGATCTACAGTTTGTAGAGACGTTGTATACAACGTCTCTACTGGATAATAATCGGGACGGGTAAACTCTGCTGCTTTATAGAGTGCATAGTTGCTGGTTTTTCTCTTCATTTGCCGATCTGACCTTAATGCTTTACCTTCGAGAATTTGCCAAATTACTTCGATCGTTTGCTGTAAATAACTACGTCCATCAGGTAAAAATGCGTTTGGGTCCATCATCCCGCCTGGAACTTGATGTCCCACAGGCCCCAAAGAAATGATACTAATTTTCCCTTTGCGTTTGGCGCGGTTCCAGTAAGATAAGAAGAACAATTTCCAACGACCGGGAAAGATAATCGGCCCAATGCGTTCGATACTGTCCTTTTCCCCGACTAAATGGTAGAGGTGTTGTAATTTCAGGAAGTTGTTGTTGGCACTCATTACCCCACCTAACGAGATGACATCGATCGATGCGCCCGTTGCCCGTTTCAAGTATGGCGCAGCAGCAACGGACATTTGCCCACCGCCACTATAACCAATCAGTGTAATCGGCACACCGCTGCCCGGTTGATAACCCTGTGCGATTAGCCCGTTGTAAAGTACTTGTGCAATGCCTTGATTGTAGATTGGGCCGTAACGTTGATCTGCGGAAACTGCCACAATAAAAACATTTCGCAGGTTGAGTATTACTCCTAATAATGCAGTTGGGTTAGTCCAACGGATTTTATCTGCCAGTCGCCACAAAAATGCTAAAGGTCGGTCTTCATCCAAGGGTTTATTGAGTACCGAGTACATCATTAATCCTTGGATTAGTTTCATGTTTTGGGGTAAAACCGCTTTGAAAGCAGTGAGAAAGTCCTCTACATCAGGGGTGTACTCTTCGCCAGATTGCCCAATGCCATCGAGGTAAACTATGTAACGGGAGATTTTTTGGGGACTCTTGACTCTTGACTCTTGACTAACCTCTGGGGAAGTTCGGGATACAGTATTTAAATCATCGCCGTACCAGCCAGCCCACCAGCCAAGGGTTTCTAGGGGTGCGAGTAAGCCAGCGAAGACGATCGCCACTACACCAATCCAAACTAAATTAAAAATTAAGCGAAAAAATCTCGGTAGTTCATCATACCAACCAAATAATAGATCGCGGATTGGGCGCATTAGATCGGCGACGACAATAAAAATGATTGCCATTGCTAGCAAACCCAGAACCCAGTTGATAACTTCGGAAATGCGGCGGCTACGCTGTTCTATCTGAACAATGGGATCGGAAGTATCAATGCTTTGAGTAACGTTAATTTCTGAGGATGTTCTTGGTTGGTTGGCTAATTTTTGGGCGACTGCTTGGGCGGCATCAGTTGCCGATCGCCCGGTTCCCAGGCTCAAGTCTCTAACTTCTGGTAGTGTGGTTTGAGTGGCGCTAATTATGGGTGAAGAAGTTTGGGCGATGCCGGAACTGACAATTTCCCGAAGTTCTTCATCTTTGGTGACTAAATTAACTCCGGCAACTTTATCAGCAAGTTTTTTCCCAAGTTTGGCGATCGGTTGTCCTATGGTACTTTCTAATAGTTGCAGAACTACCCAGCCAAATGCTACATAACCTAGTGCGATCGTTTCACTCACACCAGTAATAGCACTAAAACCCACAACCATTGCCAGCAACCGCCATACCGATAATAAATTCAAAATCGGCACCCCGACGTAGGGTAACGCCCCCAAAAAGCTGAACAACAAAGGTGCATAACTTAGCCCCAACACTTTCATCAGTTGCAAAAAGGGAGCTTTTACCGACCAAGGTAACAGACAAATCAGCCTGGTACTAAATACTAAAAATAGAAAGCCAAAAGTATAGAGAATTGCATTCAGCAACAAGCTAAAAACGAAACGGGTTGGCTTAATCCGGTTAATGAACAGGATAATACTTTGTCCCACACTCAAAGATAAACCAGCTAATACCACCACCAGCAATGCTAGCGGCATTCCATCGCTTAGATTAACAATTGTTTCAAATGCGTCGGAATTAAAACTAAATACCTCACCGATTAATTCCCAGAACTTAGATGAAGCCGTTGTACTCATGGCAGTGTTCCCCTAACAGAACAAATTGAGAAATTAGAATATATGCTCAATACTCAACCCAGATTGAGTTGTATAGCAAATCACACAGAAATTAGTGTTTTGCTAGTTTATCTAAGGAAAATAAAACTAATATAAAGCAATATTGTCAGAAAAATAAATTTTTTGGCTCTCTCGTACTTGTGGGCGGACTGGGGACTAGGTAGGTTGTTGCGCCCAAGCGCGGGAAAAGGGGATTTCTTTAACAAAAATCTCCGCTAAAAACCCGGTTTTTTCAAGAAACCGGGTTTTTTTATGATTAGTATTCTATTGTTGTGCTGTGATGCGAGAAGCGGGGGAATTAAACAAAGCTTTAAAGTTAGATTTGCGTTCGGCGCTAGGTTCTGGTGCGTAGTCCCAAAGGCTTTCGTAGAAGAAGAAAGTTACGCCTAATCCCCGATCGCGTGCTGCTTGTACTTTAGACTTAATTAGTGGCATAGGCATTGGGCGATTTCTTAACCCGGTGAGAACACCGACTGCGGTAGGAATTTTTTGTTGGGCTACTTGAATTTCTGCTCGCCCAATTTGAGCGAGAAAACTATTTAGATCGGGGCGATAAACTTGCACAATTAATTCATCGACAATATTTTGTTCTACCCAAGTTACCCAGTCTTGCAAAAAACTATTGTAGGCGGTGATGTAAGGGTTAGGTGAAACCGAGAAAATTGCTTGGGGTTTTCTCTGTTTAACTGCGTGATTCAGTTGAGTCATGAAGGCAGTAATTTTATCTGCACGCCAACGCATCCAAGCGGGATCTTGAGGATTTGCTGGTGCATCTGTGCCAGTTTCTTGTTTGTATAAAGCTAGGGTGTAGCGATCGTACCCGAACTCATTCGGTAAACTGGTGTGATCGTCAAATTGCACCCCATCAATATTATATCGCTCGACAACTTCCAACACTAAATCAGTCATAAATTGCTGCACTTCGGGAAGAAAAGGATTTAACCAAACTACTTCCCCAGCTGCACTATTTGATGTTTGACTACCGTCCTGTTTTTGTGTTAGCCAATCGGGATGATTTAACACTAATTCGGAACTTTGCGGAGCCATGAAACCAAACTCAAACCAGGGAATTACTAGCAATCCTTTGCTATGAGCAAATTTTACCAAGTCTCCCAGGATATCTTGTCCCTGTGAACCTCTGCCGATATAGGATTGATAAATGCCTGTTCGTTGCGCTACCGCACTGTTGGGATACTGCACATAACCAGAATTCCACACTACCGGATAAATGGTGTTGAAATTCAGTTGTGCTAATTGATTCACGGCATTTTGCAGTTTGGTCCGCTCCATCAACACATCAGTGTCATTGTTCGTCATCCAAACTCCCCGAATTTCCGGCGCTGGTGGCTGTGCAACTGGTGGCGCAATCTGTTCTTGGGGAATAAAAGTCAGTTGAGCAAATGCTTTGATGGGTTGACCAATTAGCAAAACTGTGATTAGTGATGCTAGCGCAAGCAAGCTAAAGTATTTAGGCGAGCGTAGCCATCCTTTCTGGATCAAAGGTGATTTTTTGGACTTTAATCGTGAGTTTGCTATCAAAGCTCTTAGTTGCATACCGTCTTAATAAATCTTTAAGATTAACATTATACAGGTATTTTTGCTCAGTCCGTAAATTTTGGCTTGTGGGCAAAATAACTTGATTTAATTTCATCTACAGATAATTTATTAAGGATTACGGATTTGGGTTTAATTAATTGGTTAAGTCGTGAATAATCGCAGATCCCCGACTTCTTAAAGAAGGCTGAACAAAGGGAATAGTTCTCGTCGGATGGTAATATTTGTTAGTTTCTTTGTTAATATTATTTTGCAGATCCCACAAATCTGTCGGTTCCAAAACTTTAACTAGATATTCCATATCATCAATTAGACTTTTTCAAAGTTGACCAATCATTTTATGAGTTTGGGGAATTACTCGCACTTGTTTAACAAACCGCTTCATTAAACCTTGCCATTCTAAAACCAAATCTGGCGCTGGTGCTAATATGTTTTGTTGATTAGCAATGCTGGTTACAGGTTGCAGAAATACCGGAATTTTCGGGTCGCAAGCTGCTACTAATTCTCCCGCTAATTCTAACTCTTGGGGATTAGTTTCACTGGAAATAATCAGCTTGACAAAAGTTTCCAAGTTAGCATCATGGCATAACTTTAAAAACTCTTGATGCGCTGACCAATAATTTTCCCCACTGACACTGGGTAATTTGATATCCATACCCACAGAATCTAAATAAGGTAAAACCATTGCTAATTGTTCCGGGCGATGTCCCCCTGTTTCTAAGTAGATAGGCAACCCCGTGATTTTACGTACTTGGGGGAGAAATTGAACTAAAAAATTTGCGTGAAGTAACGGTTCCCCACCAGTCAAACTGATGCTGTCATGCAACCCTGGTTGGTTTTGCTTTTCTACCCAGTCCAATAATGATGATAGCTCAACGGGATTAGGATAGTTGACAAAATCGCGTTTTCCGGGTGTTTGTTCGATTTTACAGGTGGGTGGTGTTTGCCAGGTGTGGGCGCTATCGCAATAATGACAGCGCAAGTCGCAAATTGCGAAGCGGATGAAGATTTGGCGAGTACCAACGTTTAGTCCTTCGCCCTGAATTGCGGAAAATAGTTCAATTAGTCGCGCTTTTGGGTAATTATCGGTCATTTTTAGTCTCATATGCAAAGAAACAATAGTAGCTTTTATTTTTCTGACTTAGGACTTACACACAAACCCGATTTCTTATCGTAATTCCTTGATTTGGGCCTGTGGGTAAGAAGGAGATGTTACCAAGTTTGTTTATTATCGAGAATAAGTGAATTTACATAAACTTATTTATTATTATATTAATGATTGTAAAATAAATTTAAAATAATCAGTGTTTTCTTATATGAAAATTTTATTCAAGCAATAAATTTATATGAAGCTTACAAAATAAGATTAGAGTATATTTTTTTAGTTAAGATTACGGAGAAAGGCTACCCAGAAAAGGGGAAACCAGGTTATTCTTAATTTAGGAAATTCCCCAATGGTAATTATTTCTGCTTCTTTTCAGGTGCATTTTTTAACGTAGCAGGAAGGCTTTTTAAGTATAAAAGGCAACTGGTATTTTTCGATAACAGAGCAATAAATGTTGAAGTTATGGCGATCGCAATCAGTATACACTCATCTGTTTCATGTAACTTAAATTTAATCAAAAAAATGTTTACAGTACAGGTCAAACTCTACCCAGTGATTGACATCACAAATTTTAAGTACTTACTCTCACTAGTTACTTGGACTAGTATCATACTTTATTAAAGTCTTCAATCACCTGTTAAGCAAACAAAAAACAGTAAATTAATATCAAGAGTTAACCGTTCTAGCAATGCCAACTCAGACTTTTTTATCTCAAACTAAAACTACCCACTCAAGAGTGTTTAGAACTCACTCTTTTGACAATGCAGTAAGTGAGATCGAGTCAGATGAATTTTCCCGTCAGTCAAATAGACAGGGAAAAAATATTGGTGCTGCACAAGAGGAAATTTGGCAATTTTTCCTGAATCTTGTTAAATCTACTGCGCCAGAACTGGTGTTAACCGAATTTGAAAACTTATTTATTAATCCTAGTTTTTCTTCTAACTCGGAGATAGAAAAAGCTTTGAAGCTCATAGTTTTATCTCAAAATGAGCAGGAGTTTAGAAATACTCTCAAACGTTGTATTTATATTCTACTCAACACCTGGATTTATAGCAGAAAATACCAATATGCTCCAAGTTTAATTGCAAAGCTTTCCGTTGTTCATTTGAGCTATCGTGGCTCATGTAAATTTCTGCGGAGTCTGAGAAGCTGGGTAATTAATTTTATTAAAAGCCCAGATTATCAAGAAGTAAAACTATTCGCGGCAAAATTCGATCGGCAAGCAACAGAAAACTGGAAATATCGTTATACTTATTTCTTACTAACTCCTCAGTATCTTAATTCTGACAATTCTTTAGAACAACGCCAAGCTGCGAGAAGATTGTCGCAACAGTTGCAAGATAAATACAAGTTTGATCTAGCGATGTATACGGCTCATTCTCATACTACTCCATCTTGGAATGACAAAGTTAAAAATCCCACTACTTTGGGTGATGAAGCCTTACGCTTAATCAAGAAAGTTCTAGCAAACCCAGGATTTTTTAATCATGTAAATCTAGCTAATATTTTTTTGAATCAAACTCAACAACTAACTTACAATTATTTTAAAAAAAGTTTAATTAATTATCTGATTTTTTCTTTAGAAAGTGCAGGTTTAGTAGAATCTGTAAAAACGCACCTAACCCAGAAGCTAGAAGATCTTTATGAACATGAAAATCAGCAAGTGTTGCGAAACGGTTTGATTTTAAGAACTTCTAATCGGGTGATTGAATATTTAACTATTGGCAAGGATAACAAACCCTCAGATCTGTTTGGTTTAATTGCTTCCCAAGGAAATGCGTTAAGTTTAGGAATTTTAATTCTCAAACTATTATTAATTTCTCCTCCTTCGCGGACTTATTTTGAACTATGTATCGCCAAATTGATTGATTATTATGGAAGTCACTCGGAGCAGGATTGTCAATGGGTAATTAACTTTTTGGAGGTTAGTAAGATAATTTTAACCCTGTACACAGAGAATGTAAAATATAGTTTAGTGAATATGGAGCGAGAAAATCTAGCTTGTCAGACAATGATAAATGAAAATGGCTATCGAATTTTTTGCCAAAGTCATGGTGATGGTAATTTAACTCAATTTTAGTTGTTAATTTAGTTTCCCATGCTCTGAATTATATTATTCCAGCTTATTTTGGGAAATGGTGTTATTATTACCAAGGTTGTTCAGATAACAAAAGCAACTGAGGAAACGGCAATGTTTGTGACAGAAAACACTTGGAAGCACGATGATATCTACAGCAACGGGGTGAAGCTACATTATGTGAGTCAGGGAGAAGGTTCCTTGATGTTAATGTTGCATGGTTTTCCTGAGTTTTGGTATTCTTGGCGACATCAAATTCCTGAATTTGCTAAAGATCATAAAGTAGTGGCTGTTGATTTGCGTGGCTACAATGATAGCGAAAAACCTGCGAATCAATCTGCTTATGTAATGGATGAGTTTATTAAAGATGTGAAGGGAATAATTGAGGGATTGGGTTACAATAAGTGTGTGTTGGTAGGACATGATTGGGGTGGTGCGATCGCCTGGTGTTTCGCCTACGCCTATCCCGAAATGGTAGAAAAATTAATTGTGTTGAACATTCCCCATCCCGCTAAATTTGCTCAAGGTTTACGCACTCCACAACAGTTACTCCGCAGTTATTATATATTTTTGTTTCAGTTACCTTGGCTACCAGAATTGGTGCTGCAACAATTAGATTATCAGATGATTGAAAATCTGTTTACTGGCATGGCAGTGGACAAAAATGCCTTTAGTAAAGCAGATATTGAAGCTTACAAAGATGCAGCAGCAAAACGTGGTGCTTTAACCGCAACTTTGAATTATTACCGCAATGTTTTTCAACAGAAGTTGTTGAGTGAAAGTTGGGGGGTTTTGGAAGTACCAACTTTGATGATTTGGGGAGAACAGGATACGGCGCTTGGTAAAGAACTGACATTCGGAACAGAGGCTTATGTTAGGGATTTTCAGATTAAGTATATTCCCGATGCTAGTCACTGGGTACAGCAAGAAAAGCCAGAGTTGGTAAATCAATATATGCGGGAATTTTTGCAGTAATATCCGTTTGTTGTATCGACTTTAGTCGTACACTGCCAACTAAGAGGACTAAAGATCCGTAGGGTGCGTTAACTAAGCGTGTAACGCACCATTCCATCTATGTAAGTCCTGATAATAGTTCATAAAACCATAGACAAATATCTCAGGTCTTATTTTGTAGGTGTTACCCTAACTGGGTGAACTACTACACCCTCTATCCCATTGCTCGCAGAGCGTTTGGGACTGCTTGTAGTCTTTTACTCGTCCCCTTTAG